>NZ_JBHXMY010000622.1:0-3399 GCF_042720195.1 Nocardia sp. NPDC058497
GGGCAAGGTTGCCTCCGCCCACTGCCTCTGTCACCATTCGCTTGCCATGACCGGGCCACACGAAAGACAGGAGATTCTCCAGGTCACGTGCACCGTTGGGTGCTGGCGTTCCGGTGAGGATCAGCCTGCGGTTCGCCAGTGGCCCAAGCGCTAAGCAGGCGGCCCCATATGTGCCGCTGGCACCGAGCTTCATGCGGTGTGCTTCGTCGAGGACGATCATCGACGGAGCACACCGCAACCAGTCGGCAAGATCGTTCAATGCGCGGTCCAGTCGTTCATAGTTCACGATGCGAAGCTCGGGGATACCCTCTGTCGCCGATCCCGCGACGGCGATCTTCAGTGGCGTTTCGAAGCACTCGATGCTCTCGTGTTCCCACGCGTCATACGCGGACTTGGGGCACACCACCAACAGTCGCTGCGCCTCGCCCCGTTCGCGCATTGCGGCGTACACAGCGAGCGCAACACGTGTCTTGCCGGCGCCGGGGACGCTGAAGTTGGCTCCGTGGCGTAACGAGAGCAGCCTGGCAATGTCGCGTTCCTGGAACGGTGTCAGGTTTCCGACCCATCCATTGCCCAGCCGACTGGCGACATCCTGTGGCCGAACAGCTCCGGCCGCCCATGCGCCGGGGTCCTCGGCAAGGTTGCGCTGCACGGCATCGGAATCATCGAGTACGCCGTTCACGAGTGCCGCTAGGTCCGCATCCCAGTCGACGTCGGGATGAGCCCATGTACTCAGCTCACCGATGCCGACCAGGAAGTCGTCCAGATCGATTTCTGCGGAGAGGACTCCGCGCTGCGCTGATGCCGCCAGACGCGCAGTGAGTCTGGCGAAGTCGGTCTGGAACGCGGAGATGGTGCGCAGTTCGACACGTGTACGCGTGACGTCGAAGCTCAGTCGCAACGAGGGTCGCTGATCAGGATCGGTCACGTCATGCCTGCTTCACGTCCACGGCCGCAGTCAGCCAGCTCAGGCCTTCACCTGGAAGTTCGATGCTGCGGTGCCCTTCGAATACCACCTTCCGCAATACCGTACGGAGCTGAATCAGTGCGTCGTCGAAGGCGCCCTCGTCGAGACTCGCGCTCGCACGCGAAGCCACTATATCGTTCACCGATTGTTCCAAGTCTCTACAAGCATTCGCGATCCTATCCGGTGCTGCGAGGCGCTTCTTTTTCAATCGTGCGTCTCGGCCGGCGTTTTCGAGCGCGTCGTTGAATGCCTGATGGAAAGAGGCAATCACGCCTGAAGCAGTAGTACGCATTGCGAGGTCGACGTCCGCGCCTGCTGCTTGGACGGCCTTTGCCTTGATTAGGGTATCGGTGATTGATCGAGCGGAGGCAATGTTTGCGCTGGGCGCTCCGATACTCCGGTTGAGACCGGGGATGGATACTGTTGCGGGAGTAGCTACTTCCGTCGCGCTCAGCTCCGCTGGCAATTCTCGCTCAAGATAGCGGACCTGAAAGTCGGGTTCGATGTACCTGACATCCGTCTTCGAAAAGTCGAGAACGATTGCGGCCAGCCGCGCCTCTTTCAGCAGGTCGGCCCGCTCCTTGTTCTTCGCATGTTCCTTGGTGTACGCGCGGTAGAGCTCTGCCAACTTCTCTTGCGACCGTTCGAGGTCCATCAACCGGAGGGTCGGCCCGTCGGCTGTCTTGCTGCGTTCGATCAAGTCCTGTAACTGGGCGAGTACCCACAGGTCACGCTCGCAGGAGCGCACGTCGGTGCGGAATGTTGCCGCGATCGCTGGGAGCTCACGATTCAGATGGATTCGCTGCTCCTCAATCGCGAGCAAGCGATTGATGTAAGAGTATTCCCGGCGCTCGTCCGGAAGGAGCTGGAGCGAGATCTCAAGGTTGTTGATGTCCTGCCAGCTGCATGATGCCGGCAGCACGCCGACCCGCATGCTTGAATTTGGGTCAAGTTCTTGCAGCGCGGCGCATCTCGTGTTGCCGTTGACCAAGATTCCATCGCGGGTGATTAGGCCGGGCTCGTTCTGTCTGTGATTTTTGAGGCTTTCCTTCAAAGTCTCAAAGTCGGGGTCGCGCTTGTCGGGCTCGGACGGCCGCACCGTTAGCAGATACCGGAGGTAGTCTTGACTCTCCTGCATCCACGGATCACTGGCGAGGACCGCGTCACGCGCGGGATCAAGGCTGCGCTGTGCTCGGATTCGGTGGGTTCCAGGATTATAGGAGAGCGCGTGGATCGGCATATCGATCACTTCGATATGCATCCGCGAATCCCGCCAGTCAACGGTGAGTGTCTCCGCTACGCCGTTAGTCTCCCGCCGGTCATTCAGGCGCTGGTCGACCAGTTGGCGGGTACTGAAAGCCTGGGGGGGTAAACCGAAGTCGGTGAACATCGCGAGTTCTCCTGACGAGATTCGAGGATGGCTGGGGTGCACGGGGCAGGGTGATGGCGTGTTGAAGCTATTCGAGCGCTTCGCGAACCATCTCCCGCGAGTCGGCCGGTAGCGTACGATACGCGGCCCACAGGGCCTCCGTCTCGGCGAAAGATCGAGCGTCCTGCTTCACCCAACTGGCCAGCATTTCTCGCTCGTAGCGAGGCAAGGACGAGATGCGTGTGAGCACGTCGCCAAGGTCGGCAATCAGCTCGCGCCGGCCGATCCGGCAGCGGGTGCATTCGATCACCAATTGGGTTTCGGTCTTGCCCGAAGGAAGTTTGACCGAACGGCGCGCGACATCGAGCTGGGAGGCAATGTAGGTACCGGGGTACGTTTCACCCGGTCCGATGCCGCATGACCGGCATTTGTGCCCGTCGCGGGTCATCGTCAGGTTCCGCTCTGACGTACTGACGGTCGCGCCAGGCTTGCGCGTTGCCTTGCCGGGCTCCCAGACCGCGTCGCCCTGTGTGACGAATCGCTGTTCATGCGCCTCGAGGGTGGGATCTTCACGGTTGGTGTCGATCCGCCAGCCGAAGTCGCGGAGATCCCGGAGGCGTCGGTCGACCTGAGATACAGCTGGAAAGGCGTCGCGCAGATCCTGCTTACTGAAAACGTTCCCTTCTTCGACTTCTTGCGCCAGCCAAAGGCCCACGCGCTTCATCGTTCCGAGTTTTGGAGTATTCCAATAGGGCATTGTCACGGTGTCGTCCACCTTTCCTTCAGCCGTCAGTTCAACCCGAGATGGCTCGCTCTTGCCGGGCTGCGACCGATGTGGGTTCGGGATCAACTGAACCTCATCGCGCGCGGACTCGAAAGGGTGATCGTGGCTCGTTTTGCGACCGCTGACGTGAGCCATCTTCACCTGGCGTAACCCCCAGCGGCAGACAAGGATGGATTGCGTTCATCACTCGTAACACGATGGGGGAGTGCAATTTTGGCACGTCAGGGTGAGTTTCGTGAGCTGGATCCCGGCCTCCCGTTGGCTCGGCGGCAGCTCGCG
>NZ_JBHXMY010000623.1:0-3395 GCF_042720195.1 Nocardia sp. NPDC058497
GGTCCTACACCTCGCGGGTGCCGGTGCTGGCCCTCATCGGACAGCCGCCGACGAATCTGGAAGGCCATGGCGCCTTCCAGGATTCGAGCGGGCTGGCCGAATCTATCGACGCGGCAGCGTTGTTCGCCACCGTCAGCCGGTACTGCGTGCGAGTCACCGATCCGGCTGCTCTGCCCAGGCAGTTCGCGGCGGCCGTCGCGGCGGCCCGGGCAGGCGGCCCGGCTGTGCTGCTTCTGCCGAAAGATGTTCAACAGCAGTCGATGCCGACGCTAGCTGCCGCCGACCGCAGCAACGCCGAGCAATGGCGCGGAGCCCAGCGCAACGGCTCCCGGCAGCCCGCCATGGCCCCGTCACCGATGACGACCGCCCAGCCCGCCACAGCCCCCACACCGATGACGACCGCGCAGCCCGCCACGGCCACCACGCCGGTAGCGACCGCGCAGTTGGCCACCGCACCGGTGACTACTGCACAGCCCGCCTCTGCCACGGCATCGACGACCGCCTCGACCAACGTGATCGCCGAAGAACTCGCCGCCGCCCGCCGCACCGGGAAGGTGGTGATCATCGCCGGTGATCAGGTAGCCCGCGACAATGCCCGCGCCGAGCTCGCCGAACTCGTCACCGCGCTGGACGCCTCGATCGGCCTGGCGCCCGATGCCAAGGATGTCTACGCCAATACCGGCCCCGGCTACTGCGGCGTCGCGGGGAGCATGGGCCACGCCGAGCTCGTCGAGGCGCTGACCTCGGCGAGCGCCTGTCTGCTGATCGGGACCCGCATGCCGGTCACCGCCCGCGCCGGCCTCGAGTCGGTCATCGCCGATATCCCGCTGCTCAGCATCGGCGCGCTGCCGCCGTATCCGGCCGCGCTCCACGTCACCGGAACCGATCTCGCCGCGGCCATCGCGGACCTACTGACCCGTCTCGACGCCACCCCGGCCGCCATCACCGCACCGACCCCCGACCTCACCCCCATGTCCGTGCCCGGCGCCGCGGGCCCCGGCCTGCGCTACCGCACTGTCGTCGAGGCGATTCAGCGCGAACTCCCCCGCGGCGCCGATATTTTCGCCGACGCTGGTAACACCGGCGCGTCCGTGGTGCATTACCTGAGGGTGCCCGAGGGCGGACGTTTCGTCGTCGCCCTCGGGATGGGCGGGATGGGCTACGCCTTCGGCGCGGGGATCGGCTCCGCGTTCGCCCGGCACGACGCCGCCGACGGTCCGCATCGCACGATCGTGATCGCCGGCGACGGCGCGTTCTACATGCACGGCATGGAACTGCACACCGCGATCGAACACGATCTGCCGATCACCTTCGTCGTGTTCAACAACAACGCGCACGCCATGTGCGTCACCCGCGAACAGCTCTACTACCGAGATCGCTACAGCTTCAACCGTTTCCGCCCCGCACACCTGGGAGCAGGCATCGCGGCCATGTTCCCCGGACTCCCTGCCCACACCGTCGACGACCCCGCTGACCTCACCGACGCCCTGCGCGGCAGTTTCGCCGCCACCGGCCCCTCGTTCCTCGAAATCCTGTGCGACCCCGACGAAATCCCACCCTTCCTGCCGTTCCTGTCAACCATCGACGCCGCCAGGAGTACACCGTGACCACCAGCGCCCTGCCCGCACTCAGCGACATCCCCGAGGGGGTGATCCCCGGCGTGCTGCGCATCGAGAATTCCGATCGGGAGGCGACCACGCCGATCATCATGGACATGCTGCGGTCGGTGTACCCGCATGACCAGATCTACGGCGACTACTGCCCCGTGCAGACCTACATCGCGGCACCACCGCGCGAGGTCTTCGAGTATCTCGCCGACACCCGCTCACTCGAGGAGTGGACCTACAGCCTGCGCGGATTCCACGAGACCGACGAGCCTGGACTGTGGCTGTCCTACGACCGGCTCGGCGATACGACCAAGTGTTTCACCAGGACCGTCGCCCATCCCGAGGCGATGACCGTCGACTACCACTGCGCCTGGGACCAGTCCGAACACCTGTGGATGATCTACCTGATGCGGGTGGTCGACGCGCAGGTCGTGTTCGACAAGCCCGGCTCGGTGGTGCTGTGGGTCAACTGCAAGCACCCCTTCTACGACGAGAACGGCTATCCGGAGACCGCGCCGCCGAAGCGCCCGGTGTGGGTCGGCGATTTCTGGGAGATGTTCTCCGCGGGTCACCAGCTGGAGCTGGACAACCTCAAGGCCATCTGTGAATACCGCGCGGCCAACGGGCTGCCGATCAAGCCGGAGTGGATGCAGTGAATTTCCCGCAGGTGAGTCTGGTCGACGTCGCGAGCTATCTGCCCGGCGATCCGGTCCCGACCGACTACTTCACCCAGTACTCCCGCTCCGAGCGGATGGCGAAGAACGTGATGTTCCGGTCCCCCACCGGGCGCCATCACATCGCCCGCGACGAAACCGCCGTCGACATGGCCGAACAGGCCTTCGCCCCGCTGCGGGAACGGCACGGCGACGACCTCGCGGCCGAGATCGACATCCTCATCACCCATACCCAGCTGCCCGACAATCCGGTCATGGGCACGGGTCCCGAGCTGGCCCGGCGGCTCGGCGCGAAACCGGCGCACGTCCTGGATGTGCACAACGGCGGCTGCGCGGCCTTCGTGCACATGATGGGGCTGGCGCGCATGATCATGGCCACCAGCGATGCCCGTACCGCGCTGATCGTCGCCGCCCAGAACTGCGCGGGACCGGTGTTCACCCAGTCCGACATCCGCAAACTCGCCCAGGCGCCGGTGCCCGGCGACGGCTGCGGCGTCGGCCTGCTGCGCAAGGACGACTCGGCGCCGATCCTCGATATCGAATGCCGCACCTACCCCGAATTCGCCGGTGACATGGACTTCTCCACCAACGGTTCGCGCAAGTACTGGGAACCGGGTGAGGGCCAGGGCTGTGTGACCTTCACCGAATCGAAGATCACCAAGGTGTTCGCGCGCGGCAACCGGCTGGTCCCCGAGGTCGCGCTGGCGGTGTGCGATCACATCGGGGTGAAGGGCCGCGATATCGACACCTTCGTCACCAATCAGCCCAACCGGCTGTTCCTGCGCAACTGGCACGACGCGCTGGAACTGCCCGCCGAACGTCATCCCGACACCTTCGACGAGTGCGGAAACCTGTTCGCCGCGGGCATTCCGGTGACGCTCGATGTGGAGAACCGGGCGGGCAGGTTGCGCAACGGGTCGGTGGTGCTCATGTCGGCCTTCGCGCACGCGGGCGACTTCGCCGGCGCGGCCGCCGTGCGGTGGGGCGCGGCGCGATGACCATCCGCTTGGCGGCACCCGCCATACCCCCCCCGCGGGGGCGCCCCCCCCCCCCCCCCCCCCCAGGTGTCAATTGGCGGAGCCCGAAAACCTAAAGCCCCCCACCCGACGGCCGA
>NZ_JBHXMY010000624.1:0-3379 GCF_042720195.1 Nocardia sp. NPDC058497
CAGGGCAGGGATGCCCGGCCACCGCTGTATTCGGGCCGTCAGTGCGTTGGTCTCGGTGGCGGTTCAGCGGTACGTGACGTTGGGCGGTGCCGCTTGGCGCCCGGCGGCGCGTCTACCAACGGCGGGCGAGGTGGCCGTCCGGGCGGATCAGGATCTGGGTGCCCGTGGCGGCCGCGTAGGCGGTGAATGCGTGACCATCGGTGTCGACGAGTGTCGTGGATCCGAGCCGGTCGGCGACTGGGAGGGCCGGGGCGTCGGCGTGACGGATCGCGACCGTGCGGATGGCGGGATCGTCGAGGGGTGTGCGGTCCGCCGACGCGAAACGCAGCAGGGTGGCGTGCGGGCCGCGGAAGAGGTCGAACAGGCGGATCGGGCGGCCGGATTCGTCGTGCAGTGGGGCGTCCGGCGCGCGGTCGCCGGCGACGAGCGGACCGTGTTCGGTGGGGGAGCGGTAGGTGATGCCGAGCTGGCGGGTCTCGGGGCCGCGGTGCATCGCGTCCTCGTCGCCGTCGACGAGTTTGTCGAGGAGTTCGGTGCTCAGGCCGAGGACGCGGGCCGCGACCGTGCGGCGTTCGGGTTCGTAGGTGTCGAGCGGGGCGGGGTCGCCGTCGAGGGCGGCCGCCAGTTTCCAGCCGAGGTTGTAGGCGTCCTGGACGCCGGTATTGAGGCCCTGTCCGCCGGTCGGCGGGTGGACGTGGGCGGCATCGCCCGCGAGCAGGACCCGGCCGTCGCGGAAGCGCTCGGCGAGTCGAATGTTGGGGCGCCACACCGTGACCCACGACAGATCGCTCAGGGTCAGGCCCAGCCCCGGGGCGTGGCGGTCGGCGAGGTCCTGCAGGGCGGCCAGGTCGGGGGCCTGATCCTCGGCCGGCGGCCCGGCGAACTGGAAACGACGTCCACCCGGCAGTGGTGACAGGGCGAAACCGTTCATCGGCTGGTCGGCCGCGGCGGCGAACCAGTAGCCGAAATCGTGGTCGAGGGCGTCGACGCGGACATCACCGAGCAGCATCGTGATCGAGTCGTCGGTGCTGCCCTCGAACGCGATCCCGAGACCCTTGCGCACTGTGCTCGCGCCGCCGTCGGCGCCGATCAGATAACTCGCGCGGACCGTCTCGTGGACGCCGCCCCGCAGCAGTGTCGCGGTGACGCCCGTGGCGTCCTGCGTGAAATCGGCCAGCGTCGTATCGAATTCGACGTGTCCACCCAGCTCGGCCAACCGGGCCCGCAAGATCGCCTCGGTGTCGGACTGGCCGAGCACCCACCCGTTCGGGTACGGCACGTCCGGTGTCGGTGCGACCGGTTCCGCCATGCGGCGCTCGCCCGCGAACTCACCCGCGAGGTACGCGCGCATCACCGGGAAGTCGCGCCCGGCGGACAGCACCGCGGCGAGGACGCCGAGATCCTCGAACACCTCCAGCGTGCGCGGCTGGATGCCGTCACCGCGCGACCCCTGGAAGGGTGTCTCGGCTCGGTCGACGAGCCGGACCGAGACCCCGCGCCGGGCGAGATCGATGGCGAGGGTGAGACCGGTCGGGCCTGCACCGGCGACAAGTACCTGGTCGGACATGGGAACTTCCTCCTGCTGTGAGAAATGAATTCGCATTCAGTGAATATGAATTCAGTTTCAGTGTTGGTACCGTTCTTGTCAAGGAGGTGGCGTCCGGTGGCAGGTAGCAGGCGCGAGAAATCCGCGGAGACCGAGCAGGCACTCAAGGACGCCGCCCGGCAGGTCTTCGCCGACCACGGCTACCTGAACGCGAAGATCACCGACATCACCGCCGCCGCTGGCCGGGCCGCGGGCTCGTTCTACAACCACTTCGCGAGCAAAGAGGAACTGCTGCAGGCATTGCTGGCCGATATCGCCGCAGCGGGCGACGAACGCGCCGCCGATCCCGAACACAACGGGGACTTCACCGATCCGGCCGCGGTGCGCTACCACGTGCGCGGCTACTGGAGCTTCGCCCGCGACAACGCGTCGGTACTGCGGGCGCTCGGGCAGGCGGCCCAGGTGAGTCCCGAATTCGCCCGGATCATCGCGGGTTTCGGCATCGCGCAGCGCGCCGATATTGCCGACCACGTTTCCGATTTCCCCGAGCGTGGCCTACATCTGCCGGGAACTGTCGATGCCAGCCTGGCGATGATGTTCGCCGCGGTCGACGGGACGCTGCGCATGGTCGAGGACGGGTCGGTGACGCTGACCGACGAGGAGGCGATCGAATCGATCACGCGTTTCGTCTACCGGGGGCTCACCGGTCGCGACTACTGACCGCGGATCCCCATGCGCAGGCGGTTCAGCGGTGCGTGCGTAGCCGCGTCGCGTCTAGGCGATGACCGTGCCGCGGCTGCGCCCCGTTGGTCGACCACCGAGGGCACATAGAAGATGGTCGCCTGTTGTGGTTGCCCTGTTCCGCCGCGCCTGGCACTCCACCCCCACGCAGGTCACGCACAACTGTTCCCCCGGCACGTTTCGTATCCGCCTACCCGGCACCAACCAGCCGTTCTCGCTCAGCATCGAGATCGACGAGTACGGCCCGTGTTCCGACGTCCTCATCGCCCACGGCCTCTACAGCACACCCACGATCGCCTGCTGAGAACACCAACCCCGAGTCAAGACACGGGGCCCCGCGGTGAGACCCGCGAGTTACCTATCCGCAGGGTCTCAGCGTGGTCGCCACCGGTCGCACGGTGGTCGGCATGTCCATCGCCGAGAACGAGTTCGTTAAAGCGCATTCCAGCGCCACGGTCGGCCAATTTCGCCACGCAGGCAGGCAAGACGATGGCGCACTTCACCGGCTGCGCTCTCGCTGGCTGCTGACCGCGACAGCGCGAAAACAGTCCAGCGGAGTTCTTGGATGTCGGCAAGCAGCCGGAAAGCCGGGTCCGTGGTGATGTCAGCGCCATAGGCGTCTACGAACGCTAGGTAGTCGGCCTCCGATAGACGGTCGAAATCGGCGTGATCAGCTGCAATCGGTATGAGGTCCCACTCTGGTCGGCTCAGAGCGACGCGGTCCAGATCAACGATTATCGGCCTTCCTCCGAACGGAACGACTAGGTTGCCTTGCCACGCGTCGCCATGAATGACCGACTTCCGAGCCGGAGGCCCAAGCTCGAAATGCCTGTCGCACAGCCTGTCGTGGTGGTCGAGAAGCCAAGTGCGGTCCTCAGCGGCCAGGCGACCTGTCGACGTGATTGCTCGGCGCAGCCCGGCGAATGGTCCGTACTCTGGGAGCATAAACGCTGTCGGCGGCGCGAGGGCGTGAAGTTGGCGAAGCGTGGTCGCGAGTTCAGTAGGTGTCGCTGCGCGGTGGGCCGGCACCCGCTGCCACCAGGTGATCGGACGATCGTCTACCACGGCTAGAGGAATAGCGACATCGGCCAC
>NZ_JBHXMY010000625.1:0-3367 GCF_042720195.1 Nocardia sp. NPDC058497
TCACCACCCCCACCCCCCCAACCCCGATCATTTCCGGTCTGGTGGGCTTGGTGTGGTTAATACCCCACACACCGCGGCGCACGGCTGTCGAACCGGGCGGGGACACCACCCCGGCCCGTTTTCGTGTCAACGGATTCCCGGTGTGCGTGGGTCGTCACCGACGCAGGCCAAGATCGCGCACCCTGGTGGGATACTGGCGAACGGTGCCGCCAAGGGCTGGTTCAGGCAGCTGAAGACGGTGCAGCCGGGATAGGCGCCAGGTCCGATCCCGAATACCGCCAGCAGGATGTCGCGGTCGACGAGGGTGCTCGGATCGAACCGCACCGGTGGTTCCACATACGGCTGCGCGACGGGCGCTTTCGTGTCGGTGAACGCGGTGAACAACCGGCGGAAGAACTCGTGCGGCAGTTCCTCTGTATGCGCGATCACCCCGGCGGGCCCGTATCTGGTCTGGTTGCCGAACGGGCCGGTCCACATCACCGTCAGGTCCAGGCTCGGCATGAAGAAGACGTTCTGCAGACCGAGGCCGGACATGAAGAAGGTGTCGTCGGGCAGGAAGTCCGGTGACTCGGCGCAGCCGGCGCCCACCCAGAACAGGTAGCCGTAGCAGCTGTTCTGCGGTGACGGTGTGCGGGCTTTGCGCAGGTAGCCGGACGAGATCAGCCGCGAATCGCCCCAGCGGCCGTCATTGGCGACGAGCAGCCCGATCTTGGCGAGGTCGTTGGGCGGCAGCAGCAGATGCGCGTAGCCGTAGGTGTGGCCGGAACGGTCACGCGCCCAGTAGTAGTCGGTGCGTTCGATGCCGAGCGGGTCGAACAGCTCCCGCTGGGCGAACTGCTGCAGTGGTTCGCCGACGGCCAGTTCGATCACATACGACAGCAGGTCGACATTGCGCTGGCTGTAGCTGAACGTGGTGCCGGGCGGGTTGGTCAGCTCGACGGCCAGCGCCTGCACGGCACTGTTCGGGTCGATCGGGATCACCGCGGTGATGCCCTCGGTGAGCACCCCGGTCTTCATGCCGGAGGTCTCGGTGAGCAGGTTCTCCACCGTGATCGCGCGGTGCGCCGCGTCGCCCAGGCCGGCGGGCAGGTAGTGGTCGATCGGCGCATCGATCGCGAGTTTGCCCTGGTCTGAGGCGATTCCGGCGAGCATCGACACCACCGATTTGGTGACGCTCCAGATGTTCCACGCGACATTGCCGGTCTCGTCGTTGCGCAGACCTTCCCCGACCAGGCAGTTGTGCCGGAACACCTGCACATTCAATCGGTTGCGGCCGGCCGCGAACCGCAGTGCCGCTTCGACTTTCGCCGAGTCGAGGCCGACCTGTTCGGGGCGGGCGCGTTCGAGCTCGCGTGCCGAGGTGACCGCACAGGTCGTCGTTGTGTCAGGGGCGGCGGTCGCGGGCCCCGCGAACAGACTCGCCGAACCCAAGGTGGCTACCATCGTTCCCGCGAAAAATCCCCTGATCAGCCCCATGCGGCCGAGAGTAGCCCGCGCCGAGTTCCGTAACCCGTAAAGCGGGGCCGCCCGACCCCCTAATCACGGGTATGTTCATCTACCCGTAAAGCCCCGAACCACATACACTGCCGCGCCGAAACTCAGTACGCCGAGCCCGGACAGCACCGAGCCGAGGGGCAGCGAGAACCCGACGACGACGCACCCGAGCGCCCCGAGCACCGGAACCCAGCGCGGCGGCCTGCGTTCGGCCGCGGTGAGGGTGGCCGCCGACAGATTCGCGACCAGGTAGTAGCCGAGCACCGCGAACGAGGAGAACCCGATCGCCGCGCGCAGGTCCATCGTCGCCGCCAGTACCGCGACGACGACGCTCACGGCGAGCTCCGCGCGATGCGGCACGGCGTACCGGGGATGCACCGCGGCGAGCGCGCGCGGCAGATGCCCGTCGCGCGCCATGGCCAGCGTCGTCCGCGACACACCGAGGATCAGCGCCATCAGCGACCCCGCGGCGGCGAGCACCGCGCCCGCCCGCACCACCGGCGCGAGCCATCCCACGCCCGCAGCTTCGACGACCCGCGCGAGCGGATCGCGCGCCGCCGCGAGTCCGCCGGAACCCAGCGTGAGCAGCGCGGCCACCGCGACCAGCGTGTACACCGCCAGCGCCCCCGCCAGCGCGAGCATGATCGCCCGCGGAATCGTGCGCTCCGGGTCGCGCACCTCCTCGCCGAGCGTGGCGATCCGCGCGTACCCGGCGAACGCGAAGAACAGCAGCCCCGCCGCCTGCAACACGCCATACGGCCCGATCTCCACGTCGAGAACCGTTGCCGCCGAATGATTCCCGCCGAACCCGGCCACCACCACCGCGGCGAGCACCGCGAGCACCAGCCCCACGATCACCCGCGTCGCCAGCGCCGACTTCTGCACGCCCGCATAGTTGATCCCGGTCACCACCACTACCGCCCCCGCCGCGACCGCATGCGCCTGCTCCGGCCACGCGTAACTCCCCACCGTCAACGCCATCGCCGCACACGACGCCGTCTTCCCGACCACGAACCCCCACCCCGCCAGATACCCCCAGAACGCCCCCAACCGCTCCCGCCCGTACACATACGTCCCACCCGACACCGGATACAACGCGGCCAACCGCGCCGACGACATCGCATTGCAATACGCGACCACCGCCGCCACCCCCAACGCCACCAGCAGCCACGACCCCGCCACCCCCGCCGCGGGCCCCAGCGCCGCGAACACCCCGGCCCCCACCATCGCCCCGAGCCCGATCACCACCGAGTCCCACAACCCGAGCCCACGCCGCAACCGCGCTTCCGAAGCCATACCCCCATCCTCGAGCATCGCCGGGTGGTGTGCGAGCCGTGCCGTGACATGACAAACGCCGCCAGGTCGATGAGGGGGACCTGGCGGCGTTCGAGTCGAAGGGCCGTCTCTCCGGATGGCCCGTCAGGGTGTCGACGCCCCACATGCGCCTCTCGGCGAGTGGTCGCTCGTAGCGACAAAGGGGTGAGGCCCGGGGCTGTTCGGACGCCGACAGTGGTGTTCAACCGAGTCGCCCGGCGAGCTATTCCGCGTGCCCGATGTGATCCGCGCAACCGCACTTGATTGGCTCCATTTCTTGACTAATTCCAGAAAAGGAGGAGAGTGGGTGTCGTGCACACCGAGGAGATCGACGCTCGCCGACTGTTGCGTGATGCGGGTTTGCGGGTCACCGCGCCCCGGATCGCGGTAGTGGATGCTGTTGCCGCGCAGCCACATTCGGATGCGGAGGCGATCGCCGCCGTGGCCAGGACAACGCTGGGCACGGTGTCGACGCAGGCGGTGTACGACGTACTCAACGCCAGCGGGCGGGGTGGGAAACAGCGCCCGGTACGCACACCGGGGGGGCCGGCCCCGGTGG
>NZ_JBHXMY010000626.1:0-3366 GCF_042720195.1 Nocardia sp. NPDC058497
CCGGCGGCACGCAGGTCGTCAAGGGCTGATCTTCAGCTGACGAAAACGTCAGGGGGGGGGGGGGGGGAGGGCGGGGCCCCCGGGGGGTTGGTGGGGGGAAAGACGCCGCGGGGGGGTCCCCAACCCCCCCGACCCCCCCCCCCCGACCCCAAAACCCGCCCTCGCCCGTGGGGGCGGGGCGCGGGCACCCCCCCCCCCCGACGGAAGCCTCCGGAACAGGCGCCGATTCAGTGGTGTACCGGCGGATGGCGTCGGCGATCCAGAACGTCACCGCCGACCTGACGATCTTGTCGCGCGAGCCGTCGACCGACTCGCGGGCGAGCAGGCTGGTGCGGGAGCTGTCGATCGCCCATCGCGTCTTGCACGAGCAAGCTGCCGCGATCGGAGTCCCCGCGGACTGGATTCATCTGGCGGACAAGCAGGGACGCCTCGACCGACGCACAACCGGTGAACCGCCAACTATGCCGAGGGCGACACCCGTTGCTCGACCGATGGTGCTGGCCCAGCTGCGTCACCAGGTCGACGCGCTCTACACCCTGCCCGCCATCGGCGTCCTTCGCCGCCAGCGGGGCCTGATCGACGATCACCGTGGCGAGCGACTCAGCGAGCACCTGCGGTTGCAGTGGCTGCGGGTCGCGCTGACCGCCACCGCCATCAACGCGACCGAAACGGAAGTACGCGGTTGGTGGGACATCGACCCGAGTGCCTGGCAGCCGCGACTGGGCGCGGTCGCCGAGCGGCTCGAGCTCGAAGGCGGGCGGGCATGGCGTGCGGTGACCCAACCGGCGGTCCTGCGCGACGCGCGATGCCGCGTCGCAGTGATGCGGATAGTCGGCATCACCATCGCCGACAGTCCAGCTCACCAACTGCCACCCGCCCCACACCTACTCGACGCCAGCGCCGAGCACGCGTGGCAGACCCGCGACCAGATCGAACGCCCCGCGGGAGAACTGATCGGCACCGCGATCGAGGTCACCGGCGTCACCGATACTCACGGCCGCGACCACGCCGATCACAGCTCTCACGACCTACCGCCCCCGGCTCTGTCGGCGAACCCCGTCCCAGAACTCGACCTGTGACCACTTCTTGCAAAGGAGCCCCCCATGACAGCACAGCGTTCCCCGTTCGGTGCGTTCGCGCCGATCACACCCGAGGACATGGTCGGCGATCGTGCGCGCGTGTTGTTGACCTTCACCCGCACCGAGTAATTCGACCGGCTCGCCATCGAATACGGGTTCATCACCGGCTACCTGGCCGATCGGTTCGTCTCCGCGCTGCTCGACATCGGGATCGACTACGAAGGCCTGTGGCACACCGAAATCACCCGCTCGACTACCGATGCCAACCTCACCCGATTGGCCGCCACCGGCCCGAAGCTGATGGTGTGGTCGGCCGCGACCCTGGAAGCATTCACCGTCTGCGCGGCCACCGGCCGCCTGATCTGGCACGAACCGTTCACCGAGCACACCGCCCCCGACGGCGTCACCGCGGCGACGACCTCGGCGGAGAAAGCGATCGAGCTCGCCGGACACACCCTGCGCGAGTGGGGCGCCGAAGCCGGAGTGCTGCGCCTGAACCTGGCGCGCAGCCGCGGCCTGGACCAGCCACGATTGCATCGCATCGCCAGCGCGACCGGGTTGGTGCTCGAGATCGCGACCATCGGCGCGCACAACCCCGCCGCCGAGCAGTGCACCCACCCCGATCCGGCGATCTGGCGGACCGCCGACTTGGTGGAGCTGTGGCAGCCACCGGAGACAGTCTCATGAACCCCTGGATCCTGGCAGCCGCCGCTGGGGTCGTGGTCCTCGTGGTCGGATGTAGCACGAGCCAGCATCGGCCTGTCGTCGAACCGGCCTGCCACGCCGACTCGTTCCCACCACCGCACAGTGAAGTGCGTCCGTGTTCGGCGCCAGAGGTCCTCCACGCCGCGGTATCGACGATTTATGCGCTGGACCCGATCCTCGGGATGGACGCCCGCTCGACGCTCGAAGCCGCCCGTCCCCTGCTTCGCGGCGCGTTCGCCGCCGATGCGCGGGTGGGGGCCTCGATGTGGACGCCGATCACGATGGGCCAGTGGCAGGACTGGGTGTCCAAGCAGGTCGCAGTGAGCACAGAGGTGCGGGTGCGCGCTGATGACCATCCGCCCGACACCGCGACATCGTCGAGCCGGGTCCTGTCGGTCACCATCACCCCGACCGACCAGGCACCGATCGTGTTCGCTGTCTACGCCCGCGCACTCCGGCAATCTACGGAAAATGCTTGGCTCCTAGCTGATTTGCGGGTCCTGCCGTGAGTGGGGACCCGGTCGAGGAAAGCGGCCAAGCCGTCCGACAAGGGTTCGTGCAGGCCTTGCAGACCGCCCACACCACCGCAGGGCTGTTTCGTAGCTGGGGCGCCGACTCACGGTCGCACACCGAATCCAATCAGCGGGTCCGCTTGGCCGACGCGAAAGACTTTCGGTCTGCCATCGAGCATCAGGGCCGCCTGGGCAATCTGGGCTTGGAGCGAGAGCTGATCGGGGTGCGAATCGCCGAGGTCCGCGCCCGCATTACCAACGCCGCCAAGATCACCGGGGCCGACGTACGGCACAAGGAAGGCCTGATCACCCGCGCCGAGAAGGATCTGGAACGGCGCGAAGAGGCCGGCAAGCTCGACCGCACCCACAGCGAAGAGGCGCACAAACAGCGGATCGCCGGCTATGTGAATCGAGAAACGCGGGCCGTGGAACTGCACGACCTCGATGTCGAGTACAAGAAACTGCTGATCGACATCCGGCGCCGTGCCGCCGGATTCACTGACACCCTGCACCAATCTGATCAGCGCACGGGCAGCGGCCAAGCGTCGGCCGCCCAATTCGCCGCGGCCGAGGCCACCCGGAACCTCTCACCGGACGCCGACGCCGCCGCCGCGGCGTACCGGGAACGGTTCGTCGAGGACACCGGCCTGAACCCCGAGGACCTGTTCGCCGATGGTGACCGCGCCGATGTCGCTGACGGTTGGTCACACGGCCTCGAGGACGTGGCCGGGTTGGCTGAGGACCTCACGATCGCCGCGCACCTGCACCACGAGTTCGGGCTCAGCACAGCCGATATCGAACGCGACTCCGATCCGAACCTCGACATTGTCGACGCGGAGGTCCTCGAGGCCGGTGAATGGATCGAGGACACTGTGTCGGCGACCGGGGTCCATGACCTCGACCCTGCGGCGGCTGATCCCGGCCTGGTCCACGGGGGCGAGGAGCCTTCGGCGCGGGTGCCGGGCAAGGAAGTCGAAGTGTGGAGCGGCGATCCATGTGTGTTTCTTTTAATTTTTTATTTTAGAGAAGAATCCGATCCAAGACTATTTGATATTTGTATTTCTGTTTTT
>NZ_JBHXMY010000627.1:0-3357 GCF_042720195.1 Nocardia sp. NPDC058497
TTTCCGTGATGCAGAGCTGAAACACCAACTGGCGTTTAAACTTATACGGCCCGTGCAGGGCGAGCCGGCCCTTCTGTTCGGGGTGACTGACGGGACTCGAACCCGCGACAGCCAGGATCACAACCTGGTGCTCTACCAACTGAACTACAGTCACCATCACCGGTTATTCACCGGCGCGGTAAATACTAGCTTGTCTCCGCCCTCAAGCCCTAATCCGCTGGTCGGGGGCTTGATCCGGTGACATCGATGGCCTCGGTGACGGCTTCGGCGACCGCCGCGATCTCCGTGGTGGAGGGTCCGGGCAGCGGCACGAACGCGGTGCGGCGGTAGTACTCGAGCTCGCGGATGGATTCCTTGATGTCGGCCAGGGCGCGGTGCGCGAGGCCCTTTTCCGGCTGACCGAAGTAGATCCGCGGGTACCAGCGGCGGCACAGCTCCTTGATCGAGCTCACGTCGACCATTCGGTAGTGCAGGTGCTCGTCGAGTTCGGGCATGTCGCGGGCGATAAAGCCGCGGTCGGTGGCGATCGAGTTACCGCACAGCGGCACTGTGCGCGCGGTGGGCGCGTACTGGCGGATGTAGGCGAGCACTTCGGCCTGGGCCTGCTCGATGGTCACGGTGGAACGCCGAACCTCTTCGGTGAGACCGGATTTCGCGTGCATGTCGGCGACGACCGGTGGCATGCAGGCGAGGGCGGCGTCGTCGGCGTGGATGACGATGTCGACACCGTCACCGAGGATGTTCAGGTCGCTGTCGGTCACGAGCGCGGCGATCTCGATCAGCTTGTCGCTGTCGAGACGGAGCCCCGTCATCTCGCAATCCATCCAGACCAAGAGTTTGTCGGACACCTGAGTCACCCTAACGGGCGATACAGTTTGCTTGGAATTCCCCGCAGACGTTTCGAGCATTTCTTGCGTACGGCAGTGATGACCAGACGGAGGACGCGCGATGACCACCCCTCAGGAGAAGGCGGCAGCGGCACGCAAGGCGGCCGAGGAGGCCGCGCGGGTCGCCGCTGAAGCGGCCGCGGCAGCGGAGGCCGCCGAGAAGGAAGCCGCCGCCGCGGGCACCGGATCGGCTGCGGCATCCGGCGAGGCCGGCGAGATCGCGGCGGGTTACGCGTTCGACGGACCGGCGCTCGAGCTCGGCACGGTGATGGTCGACGGTGCGGCGGATCCCGCGGCGCGCGTGCGCATTCCGCTGCGGATGATGAACCGGCACGGACTCGTCGCGGGCGCCACCGGCACCGGCAAGACCAAGACGTTGCAGGGCATCGCCGAACAGCTGTCCCGCGCGGGCGTTCCCGTGGTGATGGCCGACGTGAAGGGCGACCTGTCGGGGCTGAGCGAACCGGGCGAGGACAACGAGAAGATCCGCGGCCGCGCCGCCGAGACCGGCGCGGGCGACTGGGCGCCGAGCGGTTTCCCCACCGAGTTCGTCTCGCTCGGCACCGGCGGTATCGGCGTGCCGATCCGGGCGACGATCACCTCGTTCGGCCCGATCCTGCTCAGCAAGGTGCTCGGCCTCAACGACACCCAGGAATCCACCCTCGGGCTCATCTTCCACTGGGCCGATCAGCGTGGCCTCGCACTGCTGGATCTGAAGGATCTGCGCGCGGTGATCACCGACCTCACCAGCCCAGAGGGCAAGGAAGACCTGAAGGGCATCGGCGGTGTCTCGGCGCAGACGGCGGGCGTGATCCTGCGCGCCCTGGTGAATCTGGAAGCCGAAGGCGGCGACACCTTCTTCGGCGAACCCGAACTCGACCCCGCCGACCTGCTGCGCACCGCGGGCGGGCAGGGCGTGATCACGCTGTTCGAGCTCGGCCAGCAGGCGGCGCGGCCGGTGCTGTTCTCCACCTTCCTGATGTGGGTGCTCGCCGACCTGTTCCACACGCTGCCCGAGGTCGGTGACGTCGACAAGCCGAAGCTGATCTTCATCTTCGACGAGGCGCACCTGCTGTTCGCCGACGCGTCCAAGGCGTTCCTGCAGCAGGTCGAGCAGACGGTGAAGCTGATCCGGTCCAAGGGTGTCGGCGTGTTCTTCTGCACCCAGTTGCCCACCGACATCCCGAATCCGGTGCTGTCCCAGCTCGGCGCCCGGATCCAGCACGCGCTGCGCGCCTTCACCCCCGACGACCAGAAGGCGCTGGCGAAAACGGTGCGCACGTATCCGAAGTCGACGGTCTACGACCTGGAGGAGGCGCTGACCTCCCTGGGGACCGGTGAGGCGATCGTCACCGTGCTCTCGGAGAAGGGCGCGCCGACACCGGTCGCCTGGACCAAGATCGCGCCGCCGCGCTCGCTGATGGACACCATCGGCGACGACCGGATCAAGTCCAAGGCGCTGTCGAGCGCCCTGCAGGGCAAGTACGGGCAGAGCATCGATCGGGAGTCGGCCTACGAGATGCTGCTGGCCAGTGTGGCCGCCGCCGCTCCGGCGCCCGAGACGCCGCAGGCGCCGGGTCGTTCGCAGGCACAGCAGGAAGAGGACTCGGCAGCCGAGCGGATCATGAAGAACCCGGCGGTGAAAAGCTTCCTGCGGTCAGCCGCGAGCGCCGCCGGTCGCGAGATCAGTCGCAGTATCTTCGGCACCCGGCGGCGCTAGCGGAATTCGGCTCAGCTGCTGCCGAACCAGCCCCAGGGGAACCAGTTGTTGTAGCCGCCGCCGTGGCCGCGGTCACAGCGGTCATAGCCGCGGCCGTACCAGTCGTTGTCACAGCGGTACTTGCGGTCGCAGTTGTAGTCACAGCGGTAGTTGCGGTCGCAGCGGTCGTAGCCGTAGCCGCGGTTCCAGTCGTCGCACCGCGGGCGCTCGGTCTGGACCAGGTCCGGGACGGCGGCGGGCAGGGCGAGTGCTGGGGTTGCCATTGTCAGCGGGAGGGTGACGGCCGCACCGGCCACCGCCATGTTCATGAGTAGCCGGCGTAGGCCGACCTCTCGTGTTCTGTAGATCTTCATGGCTGCCTTTTCCGGCGCGCACGTCATCGGACTCGGCGCGTCGTCTGTCGAGTTGGTTGATTTTCCCCGACTTATCTGATAGTAGGCGCGCGACGGTGCCGCCACCAGACCGGTGGCGGCGGAAATCCCGGCCTATTCGGCGAGTTCGCGCATCAGCAGATCGGCGGTCGTTTCCCGGCGCAGCAGCTGGGTGGCGCGGCCGTCGGCGACGGCGACGATCGGCGGCCTGCCGACCGTGCTGTACGTCGAGGCGAGCCCGTGGTGGTAGGCGCCGGTGCACGGCACGGCGAGTACTTCGCCCGGGCGCAGATCGGCGGGGCGGGCCCCCCCCGGGGCGCTGAGAAGCCCCGATTCGCGGTTGCAGCCCCCCCTTGTCGCCGGGCTCGCGGCGCCCCGC
>NZ_JBHXMY010000628.1:0-3357 GCF_042720195.1 Nocardia sp. NPDC058497
GCATCTTGGGGATTCCCGAAGAGCTTCTGTGGTCCGATCCGTCGGCAGGAATGGCAACAGAGCTGGGTACAAAGTCTGGCGTGGCTCCGGTGCGCCTTCCCAGCGGCAAGACCGTTCCCGCGATGAGCGCGCCGATGGAGGCGCCGCTCGCGAAGACGCTCCTTGCGACACTGAACCACTACGCGACCCTGGACATGCTTGCCGGGCCCCACGATCTACTCGACATCGTCGAGAACCAGCTTTCGGCTATCGATTCCGCGGTGAAAGGCCACGCCAGAGACCGGGAAAAGCTGCTATACGCGTCAGGGCGGTTTGCCGAGTTCCTCGGCTGGATCCATCAAGACGCCGGGAATTTGCGCGCGGCGATGAAGTGGTCTGATGTGGCGCTTGCGCGGGCGGATGAGTGCGGTGATACCTCGCTGCACGCCTACGTGCTCATGCGTAAGTCCAACATCGCCGGTGACGCCGGCAACACCGGTGTCGCAGTTGACCGGGTGGAGGAAGCGTTGGCCAACGCCACAGGGCTGACCACCCGACAGCGGTCGGTCTTGCTGCGACAGAAGGGCCACGCCTATGCGCAACGTACCTCGATTACGGGCGACCGTGGCGATCGCCGAACCTGTGTGGATGCGCTGGCAGAGGCCGCCGACCTCGCCACCGAGGACAGCATCGATGCCAACGATCTGGCGCAATACTGTTCAGCGGGGTACGTCGCCATGGAAGCAGCACACTGCTGGGTTCAGCTGGGGCGCCCGGAGAAGGCGTTGACCACCCTCGAGACGGGCCTGGCAGACTGGGCGCCAGGCAGCGACCGGGACCTCGGGATGGGATTCGCTCGTCTCGCCACCGCCTACGCCGGGCTCAGCCAGCCCGACGAAGCGCTCGACGTCGCCCGGCATGCGCTGAAGATCCACTCCGATACCGGGTCGCACAGGACCATTCAGCAGCTGCGGCGCGTCGGTATCGCTCTTGAAGAACGCGGACACCGCGGCCACACTCAAGACTTCGCCGATATGCTGCGCGCACACATCGCGACAGCCCGAGTCGCGCCGGCAACCCCCGATGAGGAGTTCGAGTGGAGTTGATTACGACCGCGACCTCGACTGATGTCGCCCGCGTCGGCGCAACGGTCGGTGTCCTCCCCGTCGGCAGCTTCGAACAGCACGGCGACCATCTGCCGTTGATCACGGACACAGCCATCGCGTGCCTGATCGCCGAGCGGATTGCCACCAGCTACGAGCTCCTGCTGCTGCCACCGATCACTATGTCGGCCAGCCACGAACACGAGGCTTTCCCGGGCACAGTCAGCATCAGCGCGTCCACGCTGATCTCGTTGATTGACGACATCCGCGCATCTCTCGCGAGAAGCGGAATCACCACGCTGGTCATCGTCAATGGGCACGGCGGGAACTACGTCCTGTCCAACATCGCCGCCCAAGCCAACGTCGACGGTCGCAACGTCGTCCTCTACCCAGGAAGGCCGGACTGGGAAGCGGCTCGTTCACGTGCCGGGATGATCAGCAACATCCACGACGATATGCACGGTGGAGAGCTCGAAACGTCGATCCTTCTGCACTCCCGTCCGGAGCTGGTTCGCGACTCCTACCGGGACGCAGATCACCTCGCATCAGATCGTCGGCACTTCCTTCTGACCGGTATGGCCGAATACACGACCACTGGGATCATCGGGCTTCCATCAGCCGCTACGGCTGCCAAGGGGGAAGCCGCGCTAGTTAGCCTTACCGATTCTTTTGCGGACTACATAGAAGCAAGCAAACGATAGCTAGCTGGTACGCGAAGCGTGCGACACAGCGTTGAGGTCGTTTGTGGTGCTGAGAGATTGAGGCAACCTATGCATCCTGGGAGGGGATGGGGGAGTTGATCAAGGACACAACGGCGGGCCTCCGAACTGCAGGTGATGCTGTAACTCGAGGCTATGCGGACCCGGTGACCCCGTCACAAGCTAGGCTCGCGCAACGCGAGCTAGATCGGCACGGTTGCGCCGTACTGTCGGGGCTTATCCCGAAGCAATTGCGGGATGCTGTTGCAGTCGAGGCGGTTCATCTGGCAGACGTGTTGGGGGTTCGACGAGATTTGGAGTTCGCCGAGACAGGGTTCAGCCCGCGTCGCATGTCCAATGTCGCTCAGAGCCTGATCGGCGAGCGAGGCGCCGTGATTCCGCAGGTGTACGGGTCGAATTGGCTGCTACGTGTGCTGTCATCGATTGCAGGGACGCCTCTCTTTCCCTGCCCATATGGCCCCGAGCGGTTCGTGATCACCCGACTGGAACAACCCGGTGACACCCACGGGTGGCACTGGGACGATTACGGTTTCGCGTTGGTGTGGGTCGCCGAGGTCCCCGATCCGGTTGATGGTGGGTTCGTCGAGAGCGTCCCGGACACCAGCTGGGACAAGCAACGGCCGGGTATCGAGGAGATTCTTCGGAGCCGCCGTGTGCATCGGCTGGACCTGAGCGGAGGCGATGTATACCTCATGCGAACTGACACAACGTTGCACCGGGTGCACCCGATCCGGCGAGGTCGACGGACGATCGTCAACATGGCGTTCGCGCGACACGACGAGTTGTGCCGGCCAACGACTCACGAGACGATGGATGCGTTGTGGTCGACGCCTCGGACTGAATGAATGGAGCGCCCAGTGGATCGTTTCACCGTGCAGTCAGCGGACGGCATCGAGCTCGAGGCTGTTGCGCACCGTTCGACTGCAGGCACCTCGCGGGGCGCCGTGTTGCTCGCACACGGCATTACCGTCGACCTCGACGAGGGCGGCGGGATGTTCGTCCGGCTGGCCGAGCAGTTGGTTGCTGCCGGGTTCGACGTACTGCGGTTCTCCTTCCGTGGTCATGGGAACAGCGCTGGAACACCGCGTGGAGTTACAGTGGCTGGAGAGTGCTTGGATCTGCAGGCTGCCGTGGAAGAAATCCGTATGCAATTTCCCGGCCCGCTATCCATCGTTGCAGCCAGTTTCGGTGCTGTAGCCACGGCTATCTCCCTCCCGTGGCTGGCCGACAGCCTCCACAGATTGGTCTTGTGGAACCCGGTGCTTGATCTCAACCACACGTTCCTCGAGCCGGAACTAGACTGGGGCAAAGAGAATTTCAGCGCTGACCAGCAGAAGCGCTTGGAGACAAACGGCTACCTCGTCGTCGACGGCATCTTCGAGCTTGGTCGTGTGTTGTTCTATGAATTTGCCAGGTACCGACCTCTGGATCACTTCGCGAACAGCAAGGTGCGGGCGCTGATCGTGCACGGGGACCGAGATTCCGCGGTGTCGTACGAGATAGCCGCTGAAGCTGCCAGATTGCGCCCGGACACCGATCTGCACACAGTCGTCGGT
>NZ_JBHXMY010000629.1:0-3334 GCF_042720195.1 Nocardia sp. NPDC058497
GGTCCCGGGCGTCAACAACCCACCACACCCGCGGCGGGGGGGCGGCGACGGGGCCCGGGCTCACCTGGTGTGGTGCGTCAGAACCTGGGGTGGTCGCCCAGCAGCACGGCACGCGGCGCCTCGGCGTCGGCGGCCTTCTTGACCTGGCCCAGGGTCCAGCAGTCGATGTGGCGGGCGGTGAGCACCGCCAGCGCGCGATCGGCGTCCTCGGGCGCGACGATCGCGACCATGCCGACGCCCATGTTGAACGTCTTCTCCATCTCGACCCGCTCGACCCGACCGCGCTGGGCGATCATCTTGAACACCGGCGCCGGGTTCCAGGTGCCACGGTCCAGCTCGGCGACCAGACCCGCGGGCAGCACGCGCGCCAGGTTGGCGGCCAGGCCGCCACCGGTGACGTGCGAGAAGGTGCGCACATCGGTCTCGGCGATCAGCGCGAGGCAGTCCTTGGCGTAGATGCGGGTCGGCTCGAGCAGTTCCTCACCGAGGGTGCGGCCGAACTCCTCGACGTAGCCGGTCAGCGACATCCGGTCGATGTCGAGCAGGACCTTGCGGGCCAGGCTGTAGCCGTTGGAGTGCAGGCCCGAGGAGCCCATCGCGATGACGACGTCACCGGGGCGCACCCGCTCGGGGCCGAGCACCGAATCGGCCTCGACGACACCGACGCCGGTGGCGGACAGGTCGTAGTCGTCCGGATCCATCAGGCCCGGGTGCTCGGCGGTCTCGCCGCCAAGCAGCGCGCAACCGGCCTTGATGCAGCCCTCGGCGATGCCGGAGACCAGCTCGGCGACCTTCTCCGGGATGACCTTGCCGATGGCGATGTAGTCCTGCAGGAACAGCGGCTCGGCGCCACAGACCACCAGGTCGTCGACGACCATGGCGACCAGGTCGAGGCCGACCGTGTCGTGCTTGTCCAGCGCCTGGGCGACGGCGATCTTGGTGCCGACACCGTCGGTGGACGCGGCGAGCAGCGGCTCCCGGTATCCGCCCTTGAGCGCGAACAGACCGGCGAAGCCGCCGATGCCGCCCTGCACCTCGGGCCGGCTGGCCTTCTTCGCCAATGGTCCGAACAATTCGACGGCGCGGTCACCGGCTTCGATGCTCACCCCTGCCGCGGCGTAGGAAGCGCCTGCACCGCTGGGTGTCTGTTCAGTCATTGTGGGGGAAAGCTCCAAACCGAATCGGCGGATAGATGCCTAGTAACTCTAAGTGATCCGCCGGTTCAGCTGTCGTGCGGCTCCTAGCTCATTGTTCCAGCTCGGTGGCAGGTGCAGGGGATTTGCGCCGGCCGGCGGTGTTCTCGGCGCGGCGGCGCCGTTGTTCGACCGGATCTGGGACCGGAACAGCGGCGACGAGGCGGCGGGTGTACTCGTGCCGCGGGTTGCGCAGAATCTGCTCGTTGTCGCCTTCCTCGACGCAGGTTCCGTCGCGCAGCACCATGATCCGGTCGGCGAGCTGGTCGACGACGGCCAAGTCGTGGCTGATGAACAGACATGCCCAGCCGCAGCCGCGCTGCAGTTCGGCGAACAGTTCGAGTACCGCCGCCTGCACCGAGACGTCGAGTGCGCTCGTCGGTTCGTCGGCCACGAGCAGGTCGGGGTCGAGTACCAGCGCTCTGGCCAGGCTCACCCGTTGCCGCTGGCCGCCCGACAGCTCGTGCGGATACCGGTTCTCGGTGCCAGCGGGCAGCCGCACGTCGTCGAGCATGTGCCTGACCCGCTCCCGGATGCTCGCGCGATCACCGACGCCATGCACGACGAGCGGTTCGGCCACGCACTCGCCGACGGTCAGGCGCGGGTTCAGCGACCCGGCCGGGTCCTGGAACACGAACCCGAAGCGCCGCCGGATCGGCCGCAGCTTGCGCTGGGACAACTCGGCGATGTCCTGTCCACGGATCAGCACCCGCCCCGAGGTCGGCCGCTGCAGCGCCGCCACGCACCGCCCGATGGTCGACTTGCCCGACCCGGACTCGCCGACCAGACCGAGGGTCTCCCCCGGCCGGATCCGCAGGCTGACCCCGTCGACGGCCCGGAACGCGGGCCGCCCGAACGGTCCGGGAAACTGCACGACCAGATCGCTGACGTCGAGCACCGGCTCGGCCGCCGGATCGAGCACGGGCCGCTCGATGGTCGCCGCCCCCAGATGCGGAACGGCATCGAGCAGCGCCCTGGTGTACTCGGCGCGCGGGCTGGCGAACAGCTCGTGCACGGGCGCCTGCTCGACGACCTCACCCGCCCGCATCACCACCACCCGATCGGCCAGATCCGCGACGACACCCATGTTGTGGGTGATCAGCACGATCGCACTCCCCAGCCGGTCACGCAGATCACGCAGCAGTTCCAGGATCTCGGCCTGCACCGTCACGTCCAGCGCGGTGGTCGGCTCGTCGGCGATGATCACCTTGGGTTCGCACGCGATGGCGATGGCGATCATCACGCGCTGCTTCTGCCCGCCGGAGAGCTGATGCGGGTAGTAGTCGACCCGGTGCTCCGGATCGGGCAGCCCGACCGTGCGCAACAGCTCGATCGCCTTGGCGCGCGCGCCTTTCCGGCTCATCCCGCTGTGCGCGCGCAGCGCTTCGCAGATCTGGAAGCCGGCGGTGAACAGCGGGTCGAGCGCGCGGGCAGGCTCCTGGAAGATCATCGAGACCTCGCCGCCGCGCAACGCGGTCAGCTGTTTTTCGGTCATCGCGGTCACCGCGCGGTCACCGATGCTGACCAGTCCGCGCACCTGCGCGGTGTGCGGCAGCAGCCCGATCGCGGTGCGCGAGCTCACCGACTTGCCGGACCCGGACTCGCCGACGATGGCGAGCACCTCGCCGGGAAACACCTCGTAGGACACGGTGCGCACGGCCGCGACCGGCCCGCTGTCGGTCGCGAAGGTCACCGACAACCCGGCGACCGACAGTGCGGGCGTGCGGGTCTCAGTCATCGACCGTCTCCTTCTCTTCCGCGGTGGTGACCGCGCGCCGCGTCCGCAGCAGCGGGTTCAGCGTCTCGTCGATGCTCTCCCCGACCAGCGTCATCCCGAGCACGACGAGCACGATCGCGGTGCCGGGGAAGATGGAGGTCCACCAGATCCCGTTGGACACATCGTTGAGCGCCTTGTTCAGGTCATAACCCCATTCGGCCGCCTGGGTCGGCTCGATGCCGAACCCGAGGAAGCCGAGCGCGGCCAGCGTGAGGATGGCGTCGGCGGCGTTGATGGTGATGATCACCGGCAGCGACCCGGTGACATTGGACAGGATGTGCCGGAACATGATTCGCGCCGTCGACGCACCGGTGACCCGCGCCGCGTCCACATACGGTTCGGTCTTCACCGCCACCGTCGCATC
>NZ_JBHXMY010000630.1:0-3313 GCF_042720195.1 Nocardia sp. NPDC058497
GCTGCGCACCATGGCTTCCGCGTCGCTGTCGTCGGCCACGGCGATGGCCAAGTCGATGTCATGGGTGAACCGGGGTATCGACCGGGCCGACACGGCAAACCCACCGACCAGAGCCCATCGATAGCCGAGTTTGTCGACGTCTGCTCTGGCACGCCGCAACGCAGCCTCGAGTACGTTCACGCGAAACGCTGGGATGGGTGACCGACCGCGTCGCCCGATGGTGCACCGGGGCGAGACAGCAGCCAGGAGTGAACCATGCCTTCGATTTCGGAAGCAGACGCCCCCGGATAGGTCCGTCGCATCCGGGTGCGATAGATCTGCACTCCGAACTCGGACATCTCCAACGCAAGCCGGAGCCGCTGAGCAGGTGTACCTTCCGTCACCCGTCCAGGCTACCCGCCTGAAAGCCGAAGGGCCCGCTCGCGCGTGGCGAACGGGCCCTTCGGAACGAACAGCGAGAACCTACGCGGTCTCGGTGATCGGGCGGTCGACCCAGCTCATCAGGCTGCGCAGCTTGGCGCCGGTGACCTCGATGGGGTGCTCGGCGTTCGCCTTGCGCAGGCCCTCGAGCTCGGTGTTGCCGTTCTCGACGTTGGCGACCAGGCGGCGGGTGAACTCGCCGGACTGGATGTCGGCCAGGATCGCCTTCATGCGCTCCTTGGTACCGGCGTCGATGACGCGCGGACCGGACAGGTAGCCACCGAACTCCGCGGTGTCGGACACCGAGTAGTTCATGCGCGCGATGCCGCCCTCGTACATGAGGTCGACGATCAGCTTCAGCTCGTGCAGGACCTCGAAGTAGGCCATCTCGGGGGCGTAGCCCGCCTCGACCATGACCTCGAAACCGGTCTTGACCAGTTCCTCGGTGCCACCGCAGAGCACGGCCTGCTCACCGAAGAGGTCGGTCTCGGTCTCTTCCTTGAAGGTGGTCTTGATGACGCCGGCGCGGGTGCCGCCGATGCCCTTGGCGTAGGACAGCGCCAGGGCCTGGCCCTCGCCGGTCGGGTCCTGGTCGACGGCGATCAGGGCCGGGACGCCCTTGCCGTCGGCGAACTGACGGCGCACCAGGTGGCCGGGGCCCTTCGGGGCGACCATCGCGACGGTGACGTTGGCCGGAGCCTTGATCAGACCGAAGTGGATGTTGAGGCCGTGGCCGAAGAACAGCGCGTCGCCGTCCTTCAGGTTCGGCTCGATGTCGTTGGTGAAGATCGACGCCTGCGCGGTGTCGGGCGCCAGCACCATGATCACGTCGGCCCACTCCGAAACCTCGGCGGGGGTGCCGACGGTCAGACCGGCCTCTTCGGCCTTCGGCCGCGACTTCGAACCCTCAGCGAGGCCGACGCGCACGTCGACACCGGAGTCGCGCAGGCTCAGCGAGTGCGCGTGGCCCTGGCTGCCGTAGCCGATCACGGCGACCTTGCGGCCCTGGATGATCGACAGGTCAGCGTCGTCGTCGTAGAACATCTCGACTGCCACTGTGGAGTCCCTTCTGGATAATTTCTGGTGGGTAAAAGTTAGCGGGTGGCCGTGATCGACTTCGGACCGCGTCCGACTGCGACCACGCCCGACTGCACGATCTCGCGGATGCCGAACGGTTCGACCATGCGCAGCAGGGCATCCAGCTTGGACCGGGTGCCGGTGGCCTCGATGGTCAGCGCGTCGGGCGAGACGTCGATCACCTTGGCGCGGAACAACTGCACGGCCTCGATCACCTGCGTGCGCACCGACGCGTCGGCGCGCACCTTCACCAGGATCAGCTCGCGGGCCACCGAGGCGTCGGCGTCCTGCTCCACGATCTTGATGACGTTGATCAGCTTGTTGAGCTGCTTGGTGACCTGCTCGAGCGGCAGATCGTCGACGGTCACGACGATGGTCATGCGCGAGATCTCGGGGATCTCGGTGCCACCGACGGCCAGCGACTCGATATTGAAGCCACGGCGCGAGAACAGGCTCGCGACTCGCGCCAGCACGCCCGGCTTGTCCTCGACGAGAACGCTCAGGGTGTGGGTGGTGCTCATGCCTCGGAACCCTTCTCGAATGCCGCCTGCTCGCGCTCCATCGCCTCGTGGATGACGGCCGGTTCGGAGACCGACTCGTCCTCGTCGAAGAGCGGGCGGATGCCGCGGGCGAACATGATCTCGTCGTTGCTGGTGCCCGCGGCGACCATCGGCCACACCTGGGCGTCCTTGCCGACGATGAAGTCGATCACGACCGGACGGTCGGTGATCTCCTGCGCCTGCCGGATCGCGGCCTCGACCTCGTCTTCCTTCTCCACGCGGATGCCGACGCAGCCCAGCGCCTCGGCCAGCTTGACGAAGTCGGGGATGCGCAGGGTGTGCGTGCCCAGATCGGTGTTGGAGTAGCGCTGTTCGTAGAACAGGGTCTGCCACTGGCGGACCATGCCGAGGTTGCCGTTGTTGATCAGCGCGACCTTGATCGGCACGCCCTCGATCGCACAGGTGGCCAGCTCCTGGTTGGTCATCTGGAAGCAGCCGTCACCGTCGACCGCCCAGACTTCCTTCTCCGGTGCGCCCATCTTGGCGCCCATGGCGGCCGGGACGGCGTAGCCCATGGTGCCGAGACCACCGGAGTTCAACCAGGTACGCGGGTTCTCGTACTTGATGAACTGCGCGGCCCACATCTGGTGCTGGCCGACGCCAGCGCAGTACACCGCCTCGGGGCCGGCCAGGCGGCCCAGCGCCTCGATGACGAACTCCGGCGACAGCGAACCGTCGCTGGGCGTCTTCCAGCCCAGCGGGTAGTTGTCGCGGATGTCGCTGAGGTAGGCCCACCATTCGGTGAGATCGAGCAGCGGGGCCGCGCCGGACTGCGGGTCGGCCTTGAGGGTCTCGATCAGCTCGACGATCACCTCGCGCGCGTCGCCCACGATCGGGACGTCGGCGTGGCGGTTCTTGCCGATCTCGGCCGGGTCGATGTCGGCGTGGATGACCTTCGCGTCGGGCGCGAAGGAGTCCAACTGACCGGTGACCCGGTCGTCGAAGCGGGCGCCGAGGGTGATCAGCAGGTCCGAGCGCTGCAGGGCGGCCACGGCGCCGACGGTGCCGTGCATGCCGGGCATGCCCATGTTCAGGGTGTGGCTGTCGGGGAACGCGCCACGCGCCATCAGGGTGGTGACCACCGGGATGCCGGTCAGCTCGGCGAGCTCGAGCAGCTCGGCCGAGGCGTCGGACTTGATGACGCCGCCACCGACGTAGAGCACCGGCGCCTTGGACTCCAGGATCATCCTGGCGGCCTCGCGCACCTGCTTGCCGTGCGGTTTGGTGACCGGACGGTAGCCGGGCAGACGCAACTC
>NZ_JBHXMY010000631.1:0-3312 GCF_042720195.1 Nocardia sp. NPDC058497
GCCTTGATCTGCGCGATCATCACCTCGGCGGAGCCGACGGTGCGGTGCAGTGCCCACTCACCGATGAGGAACTCGAAGGTGTGGGGATCGCGGTCGAGGATCAACTGACGTTGCATGCGCGCGGTGACGGTGTCCTCGACATCGTTGGGCACACCCTGGACCTCGATACAGGCCGAGAGGACCGCACGCGCGTAGACCTCGGTCTGGACGAGGCCGATGACCAGCTCTGGATTCCATACGCGCTGGCGGGCAACGCCGGCCTCGATGTCGATCAGGCTGCGCTGCAACTGCGCCAGCCCAGTCCGGGTCTGGCCATACCAGCTCACATAGGTCATACGATGTCGTCCCTCTGTCGTGGTCGGGCAGCCGGGCGGTGCCCTCGAGCTGAATCGGTTGGCCGGTTCAGCGGGTGTTGGGTCGGCTATGCCGCTTTCCGGGCGGCGCGAGCGGCTCCGAGAGTGATCCTGACCAGCAGTTCGAACTCCGCCAGACGGCTGGGGCGGGGTTCGTCGAGCCATACCCGGTTGTCATCGCCGGGAGTCGGCAGCGGGATCGGACACCCGGGCACCGTGCGAATCGCCTGCACCCTCGACTCTCGGGGGAACAAGGTGACCGTTCGAGTGTCGTCGGGCTTGGGTGCGGTGGTCAGAAAGGTACGGGTGCCGGTCGCGACGTTGTCCACAATCGGCGTGACGACCCCGCGCTGACGGAGCTGGTCGAGAACCACTGCCGCCAGCGCGGCGCTGACCTGGATCCCGTGGACCTGGTCGGCGGGCAGGATGATCTGGTCGTGGCCGTCGAGCACGACGTGCCAGCCCAGGCGCCGGTAGGCGTTGGCGCGGTCGGCGGGAGTTTCGATCATGGGTGTAGCCACAGTTCCTCGCAGGGCATTCGGTTGATCGGGAGAAATCCATCCCGGATCTCGGCGGCGGTTATGGAGGGATGGGGATGGGAAAGCCAGTCACGCAGGAAGTTCCGTACCGCGGTACGGCAGCCGCGGAAGTCGACCACCAACCCGGCGCTGATCACCCGCAAATGGGTGTCGGGTTCGTCGGGGCGAGGTGATCGCGGCAGCGGCATGCAAACCTCCGGCGTCCTACCGGCACGCCGAGATCGTGGTGACCACGACCTCGGCGGTAGGCCGATACGGATCCAGCGGCTCGTGCGGTAGCCAGCGTCGCGCCGGATCGCGAGGCGAGGGCAACAACACCTCGTCACGATCGGGCACGAGTACCGCCCCGGCGGCTGACAACGCCGCGAAGCTCGCACCGCTGCGCAGGTGGATGGGCACGGGCCCGGTCAGGATCGTCATCGTGGGCTGCGCGGTATCGGTGTGAACGATGACCGGGCCGGGCCAAGCTAGCGCCGCGATCACCCGGCGGCCGACCTCGGACGGCAATTCGATGGCACCGACTGTCCCGGTCCGCAATACGATCTGGCTGGTGGACTCGCGGACGAAGGCGTCGAACCCGCAGGCGTTGCGGTAGGTGCTGGCACGGTGAATCACCTTGTCCACCGGTAGCAATCGTGTGGTGTTCATCGGGTCTCACCACGTTTCAAACAGGTTCGGACAGCGTCGAGGACCGTGGTGGTCGTGGGCCGTTGCGGGCTGGTCGGTGGCAACTCCCATACACGGCACGGGTCTGCGTTCGTCGCGGTCGGTGTCGGGAGCCCGATCCGAACGCCGGAGGCCATCACGACGACGTTGTTGACCCAGAGCAGCGTGTCGTCGGGGAGACTGTCGATCCGGCGGTCGGACTGGGTGATGAATGTCCACGACTCCGACTTGGGATGGGACACAATCGGTCCGCAACCTGCGTCTGCCCGGTCGAGCTCACTGCGAACGCGTTGACCGAGCGCCCAAGGCACCATGACCGCCTGCACCCTCCCCGCGACGAAGATGATCTGGTCGGAGGTGGGATCGAGCATTGCTGGCATCTGGCACACCTGCTGGTAGTAGGCACACCGCGACTCCACCGAGGCGCCGACCAAGTCCAGATCTGCCAACTCGGCCCCGGCCGTGACGAGAGGTTCGCGACTGGGTACCTCGACGAGATCTGTTAGGGCAGGGATCGTATTCATGGCTTTCCTCCACTCGCGTGGTGGGTGATCGTGATCCGGGCGGGAAGCTTGAGGCTCGATCCTGTGTTGGTGACGGCGGCCAACGCCTTATCCACCGCTGCCGATCGTCGGCGCGAACTGTGCCAGCCCCGTCGGCCTGAGCCCTCCGCTTTGAGTTCTGCGACAACGGCTTCCAGCTCTTCTGGATCGCTACGAGCGGCGAACCTCAAGATGGCTTTCAGCTCTTGGTGTTTTCGGTTCCGCACCGCTGTGCACCCCCAATCGTGTGCCCGACCACTTGCCTTCTCAGGTAACCAGCGGCTTCAGCCGAGGCTTACAGATTCGGTGTCCGCAGCACGTGCACATCTGCTGCGCTGACCGACAGTTGGGATCCAGCTGCAACTCATCACTCGATCTATCGAGTGCGAAATTGACGCACCGCCGCCTGCAATGCGGCGTGAGGTGGCCTACCGAGGTGCCGCCGCAGCGGCGGCACCGGCAAGTCGAACCTTCACAGCCTGAGGCCCGCGTGCGCCCTGAGCGATCTCGAACTCGACGCGATCGTGTTCGGTCAGGCTTCGGAACCCCTGGCCGATGATGCCGGAGTAGTGGACGAAGACATCAGGCCCGTCGTTGCGGGCAATGAACCCGAATCCCTTCTCGGCGCTGGTCCATTTCACGGTTCCGGTAATGGACATCTCGTGTTGCCTTTCGCTGTTCCCGCTGGCCACCTAGCCACGGAGGTGTGCGTCGGGATGATGTTGACGTCCCGCCCAAGAACCAATCAGTGAAGGTGGACCGGCACCTCGGCTTGAGTGCCGATTCCTATGGTGGACGGTAGATTTGATGCACTGAAGTGTTCGGGTGAATAGATTCGATTCACTCCACGGCCATCCGGCCGATAAGGTGAGCCGATGGCGTCATCGCCCGGAGACCGATTTTGCGCTCGATGTCGACGGCCCGCGGCCGGGATCGGCAGAAGCTTGCTGTGCGTCGAGTGTGCCCGCGCCGCGTACTCGACCCGGATACCGCCGTCGCAGTGGTGGGTTGGCGAGCTGAGAGATGCCCTGCGGAGCAAGAAGATCGGAACGGTCCTCGCGGTCTACCGGCATCATCCAGCGCACGGGCACCGGCCGCTGCCGCAGACTGAGCTGGCCCGTTGGTTGGGTATCTCGCAAGCGCGACTGTGCAGGCTCGAGAACCAGCGCGCTCATATCGATCACCCTGTACTCATAGACATCGCCCACATCC
>NZ_JBHXMY010000632.1:0-3305 GCF_042720195.1 Nocardia sp. NPDC058497
GCCCCGGCCGGTGGCGTGCTGCCGTGGGTGGTTTCGGCGCGCAACGGTGCGGCTCTCGGCGGTCAGGCTGTCCGGCTGGCATCGCAGGTGGCCGATCACGACCTGGATCCGGTGGATGTCGGTTTCTCGCTGGCGTCCACGCGTGCTGTGTTCGAGCATCGCTCGGTTGTCGTCGCCGATAACCGGGATGGTCTGCTCGCGGGTGTGCGGGCGCTGGCCGAGGGTGTGCAGGCGCCGGGTGTGGTGACCGGTCGCGTGGTGCCGGGCTCGACCGGTCTGGTGTTCTCCGGTCAGGGTGCGCAGTGGGCGGGGATGGCCGCCGAGCTACGCGGAGCCTATCCGGTGTTCGCCGAACATTTCGACGCGATCGTGGGTCGAATGGATCCGCTTCTGGAGCAAGCTGTTTCGTTGAGTGAGGCTTTGGCCGACGATGCTCTGGTCGATCGGACGGTGTTCGCGCAGGCGGGTTTGTTCGCGTTCGAGGTGGCGTTGTTCCGCGTGCTGGAGTCGTGGGGTGTGCGCGCGGATGTGGTGGCGGGGCATTCGATCGGTGAGGTCGCTGCCGCGCATGTCGCGGGTGTGATGTCGCTGGCGGATGCGTGTGTGTTGGTCGCCGCGCGCGGCCGTTTGATGCAGGCGCTGCCGACGGGTGGGGCGATGGTCGCGGTTGGTGCGTCGGAGACCGAGGTGCGGACGCTGCTGTCCGGCGAGGTGTCGATCGCGGCGGTCAATGGTCCGGCTTCGGTGGTGCTCTCGGGTGTCGAGGACGCGGTCGCCGCTGTCGTCGAGGTGTGCGTCGCGCGTGGTTGGCGGACGCATCGGTTGCGTGTTTCACATGGTTTCCATTCGGTGTTGATGGAGCCGATGCTGGCCGAATTTGCCACGGTGATAGAGGGTTTGGCGTTCGGCAGCCCCAGTATTCCGTTGGTGTCCACGGTGACCGGCGCCCTGGTCGCCGACGAGATGTCGGATCCGGCGTATTGGGTGGGTCAGGTCCGTGACACGGTGCGGTTCGCCGATGCGGTCGCCACGATGGCGGGTATGGGTGTGACCCGGTTCGCCGAGGTCGGCCCCGATGCCGTGCTGAACCCGATGGTCGCGCAGATCGTGGACGGCGCTGGTGCGGTGGTGGCGTTGGCGCGTCGAGACCATGCCGATCCGTCCACGGTGGTGGCCGGGGTGGCGGGGTTGTTCGTGTCCGGCACCGACGTGGACTGGGCAGGCCTGTATACCGGTACCGGAGCTCGGCGCATCGACGTGCCCACCTATGCCTTCCAGCACGAGCGGTTCTGGCTCGATGCCAAGCAGGTGCTGGCCCAGTCGTGGCTCGGTGCCGAACTCGGCGGAGTCACCGCCGTCGGGCTCGATACGGTGGACCATCCCTTGCTCGGTGCCGTTGTGCCGCACCCGGAGTCGGGTGCTGTGAGCTTCACCGGCCGCTGGTCGGTGGACTCCGTCGAATGGCTGGCCGACCACAGTGTGCACGGAGTCGTGTTGCTGCCGGGCACCGGATTCGTCGAGCTGGCCGGCTATGTCGGCGGTCTGTTGGGCTGCGCGGTGGTGGACGAGCTTGTTCTGCACACCCCGTTGACGTTGCCCGCCGAAGGCAGTGTCGCGGTACAGGTCGTGGTGGCCGCTGCCGACGAGGACGGTCGCCGGCGACTGACCGTCCATTCTCGACAGGCCGCAGCGGGTCCGTGGTCGCTCCACGCCGAGGGCGTGCTCGCCCCGGGTGACGTCGTGGCTGATTTCGATCTGACTTCGTGGCCTCCGGCGGGCGCGCAGCCGTTGGACATCGGCGGTGCCTATGACCAGCTGCTCGAACTCGGGTACGGGTATGGCCCGTTCTTCCAGGGTTTGCGGGCGGCATGGCGGCGCGGCGATGAATTGTTCGCCGAGGTCGCGCTGCCGGATCCGGAGGACGCCAAGGGTTTCGGAATCCATCCCGCATTGTTCGACTCGGCGTTGCATGCCGGGATCATTCATGGCCGTCGCGGCGGAAATGGTTCCGCTGTGCTGCCTTTCGCCTGGAACCGGGTGGTCATGCACTCGGCCGGTGCCGCCGCCGTGCGGGTACGCAGCGTCCCCGAAGGCGACAGCTTCGCCGTCCAGATCGCCGATGACCAGGGTCGGCCGGTGGTGTCGGTGGGCGCTCTGGTGGCTCGGCCCGTCTCGGCCGAGCGACTTGGCGCGGACCGGTTGTCCGATGCCCTCTTCGGCGTGGAATGGGGCACCGCTGCGCCGTCGTCGGCGGTGCGTGTCGAGCCGGGCCGCGTGGCGGTACTCGGTTCCGGCCGAAACCACGGTGGCCAGAGTGCCGGTGCGGTGCGGCACTATCGTGATCTCGCGGCGTTGATCACCGAGCTGGATGCGGCCGAGGACCCGGTTGTTCCTGACCTCGTGCTGCTCGAGTGCCCGCACCACGACGGTCCCCCGACAGCGGCGGCACGGCAGGTCGTGACCGGTGTTCTCGACACGGTCCAGCGCTGGCTGGCCGAAACTCGTTTCGCTGCTTCCCATTTGGTTGTGCTGACCAGACAGGCCGTGGCGACCGCGGATGCCGAGCGGGTGGATCTGGGGCAGGCGCCGGTGTGGGGGCTGTTGCGTGCCGCGCAGGCTGAGCACCCGGGTCGGTTCCAGTTGCTGGATCTGGATCGCGACGGTGACCCGGTTTCTGTCGTGGCCGCGGTAGCGGCTGGGGAACCGGAGGCCGCGCTGCGTGGGGCGTCTGTGTTGGTGCCGCGTTTGACCCGCCATGCACCGGGCACGGTTGTGCGGCTGTCTGAGCCGGGCACTGTGCTGGTCACTGGTGGTACGGGTGGTTTGGGTGCGGTGATCGCCCGGCATCTTGTGACCGAACATGGTGTGGGACATCTGCTTTTGACGTCTCGGCGTGGCCTGGATGCTCCCGGTGCGGCTGAGTTGCGTGCTGAGTTGGTCGAGCTCGGTGCCGAGGTCACCATTGCGGCGTGTGATGTGTCGGATCGGGTGGCGCTGGCCGCGCTGCTGGACGGCATCTCCGACGAGCATCCGCTGGTGGGTGTGGTTCATGCGGCGGGAATTGCCGACAACGGTGTGATCGAGTCGATGACGGCGGACCGGATCGAGTATGTGTTCCGGCCGAAGGTCGATGCCGCGTGGCATCTGCACGAGCTCACGCGTGATCGGTCGTTGTCGCTGTTGGTGGGGGTTTCCACGGCGGGGGGGGGTGTTCTGGCCGCCCGTCAATCCCACAACCCGGCGGCGAAATTGTTCCGGGATGCCCGCGCGGCGCACCCGCGCCGCGGGGGGTTTGCGGCGCCATA
>NZ_JBHXMY010000633.1:0-3290 GCF_042720195.1 Nocardia sp. NPDC058497
CCGAGGTGGTGGGTTCGGCATTCGTCGTCGTGGTAGTTCCGGTGACCGGCGGTCCCGAAGTTGTGGTGGGCGGGACGCCGGAGGTGGTTGTCGGCGGAACGGTCGTCGTGGTCGGCGGGACGCCGGGCGTGGTAGCCGGCGGGAGGGTGAAGGTCGGCGGAAGGGTGAATGTCGGCGGCAATCTCAGCGATGTTATCGGCGGCAGCTGCGACGTGATGGTCGGCTGGACCAACGTACCCGGTACCCGCTGCGAGGTCGGCGGTGGCACATCCGGCTGCTCCACCTCGCAGCCCTGTTGACTCGGCGCGCAGTTGCCGGAATCGGGCGGGGCCGCCGCACCGAATCCCGCCGTGAACGACAAGAACGCGGCCACCAGATACATCACGGCGGACAGGACGAGAGCGGACCGAATTCTCATGGCTTCCCTCACACACTCGGAATCTCCGGCTGTGCCCACCGTTTCGGCCGCGACAATACGGGCGTGGCACACACCAAGGGCACGGTGCCATGGTGTGCTCCACGAGAGGCGCCGAGCTACGTGGTCCGACCGAAGCACCGACCGCAGCATTTCGACTGCGCCGGTGACAGCCCCCCCCGCGCGGCACACCCCGCCGTACGGTGAACGTCGGAGGCCATCGAGCCGCAACGGTCTCCGGAGGAAGCTGACCGTGGATGTCGCTCCTCGGCGCTCCGGCTCCGGAGCGAGACGGCCATGCCGATAGGCTGAAATAGCCTTCGACACAGCCACTTTCGTAGCCTGATGCGATACCGTTGAACCTTTGCGGGTGGCGGCGCGGAGGTGGGGTTGATCATGCGAGAGCAGCAACGACAGGCGCGAATCCTCAAGTACTGGCGAGCAGTCGAGTACTTCTCGCCGCCGCGGGTGGACGCGGTGGACTTCGGTAAGGGCGTACGCAACGTCGACGGATCGCGACCGCTTCCGTGGGAGCCCGGCGCGCCCGCACTCCACCCGCCGTTGCGACGCAACTTCGTCTGGCAACACACCGTGTACATCGGGGTGTTCGACCTGGCCAAGGTGCGCGCGGTGCTCGATGCGACCTTGCGGGTCACCGAGGAGGAACTGGATCTGGACGCGCGCACCGGCGGGCAGAGCGCGCTGCTCAGCCTCACCGTGAACGGGGACGGGCTCTTGATCCGCGATTCGGTCACCGTGTCGTCCTGTGCCTGGGCGGTGGGCCGGACAGTGGATCCCGGTCCTGCGTCCGACGAGTGGTTGCTCGGTTTCGACGCCGACCAGGACGACATCCGTGCCGTGGCGTTCGGTATCGGCGACGGTCGCGTGCCACTGACCGAGGCCGCGACGAGATCGGGCCTCGGCCGTATCGCCGGAACCGCGGTGCGGATCGCCGTCGACACCGCCACCGGCGGCGTGGCATCGGCTCTGGCCGGGGTGGTGTCACCGCTCATGGAACCGCTTGTCGCGCAGCTGGTTGCGGGTGTGGGCGCGAGGGCGGCCGACGTGGCCGGCGGTCCCGAGGCAGGGGCGCAGGATTCGGATGCGGACAGATCCACACCGCCGACGCTCGGAGTGAAGGCGCTGACGACCGAGGACCTGGGTGCGTTGACCCGCTGGGTGGCTGAGCATCTCGGTGTGGCCGAGGTGCTCTCACCCGCGATCATCCGCATCAAGAGTTATCCGGTGCACGAGCGGTCGGCCGATGCCGCGGGTACCGACGAATTCCTCAACAGCTTCTTCGCCGACGACCTGGAACGGGTCGCTGCGGACATCGAAAGGGGCGGTGCGGGGAGGGCGCTGGACAGCTACCTCCTCGAAGACGAGCGCATCGACCAGCGCGAGCGTATCGACGTGCGCCGCCAGCCGGCCGATATCCTCCGGTCCTTGTCACCGCGATCGATGCCGCCGGCCCGCTGGCCGGCGAAGCTCGCGCATACACTGACGCTGAGCCAGCAGTTCGCGGTGAACGAGATCTACCGCACCCTCGGCGCCCCGGACGACCGGGGGATGTTCGCGGTGAACGGACCGCCTGGCACCGGCAAGACCACCCTGCTGCGTGACCTCATCGCCGCGATCGTCGTCGAACGCGCGATCCGGTTGGCCCGCCTCGACCATCCCCGGCAGGCGTTTCGTGACACACCGCTGACCTGGCGGACCGGCGAGACCGGTTCTCGGGACGGTCGCCGCCTGTTTCCGTTGATCGATGAGCTGTGCGGCTACGAAGTGGTTGTGGCGTCATCGAACAACGGCGCCGTGGAGAACATCACGATGGAGGTGCCCGCTGCGGATTCCGTTGATACGGAGGCCTTTCCGCAGTCGAACTACCTGGGCGATCAGGCGACTCTGCTGGTCGGAAAGCCCGCATGGGGAGCGATCGCGGCGCGCCTGGGCAAGCGCTCGTTCCGTGCCGAGTTCGTCGAGCGTTTCTGGTGGGGTGAGGGCGCCGACACCGAGGAGGGCGAGGCGGGACTGTCGGATCTGCTGAAGGAGTTCGCCGATTACACCGCCGCAGGGGAGCAGCTGGAGGGCATTCTCAGTTGGGAGGAAGCGGTCGAGGAGTTCGACAAGGCGATGGACGCAGTTCAGCGGCTCGCCCGGGCCAGGCAGTACATCGCCGACATCGTCGAACGGGATTTCGACGCCGACCCCGAACTCCTGCGCCTGCGGCGGGACGCGACCGGCCAGGCGAGCTATGTTGCGCGGGTGCGCCGGCATGCGGTGGTGGTTGCCGACGAAATGCGCGCCGCCGAGCAGGCTTGGGCGGATGCGTCGACGAGCCTGGCGCTGGCGCGTCGTGGGCTGGCCGGGGCCGACGCTGCGGTCGAGTACGCGACACGCGTCGTGCTCGCGGCGGAATCGGTCGTGCGCGATCACGACAGACAGCGGCCCGGTTTCCTTCGGCGACTGTTGTCGTGGAACTCCGACGACGTGTGGGAAGCCGAGCGCACGCCGTTGATCTCCCGGTTGGCGGTGGCCGATCAGCGCTTGGCCGACCAGGAGAGCCTGCGCGGGGATCACCGGGCCGAGGTCCACACCCGTCAGCGCGCACTGGACGAGGCTGCGCGGGTGATGCACCAGGCTCAGGCCCGCGTGCGCGGTGTCGAGCGAGAACTCGCGGACGCGCTGGCCGCGAGCGAGCAGGCCGGCGCCGCCGTCCAGCATCGTGAGGCCGTTCTGCGTCGCGACGCCGAGGCGCTGGAGACGGCGCGGATGCTGTGGTCGACGACCGTCCCGCGGGCGGAAATGGCCAGTAGAGTATACACAACTCCGAGCCCCCCATACCGAAATAAAACTCTTATTACCGGAGAGAGAT
>NZ_JBHXMY010000634.1:0-3283 GCF_042720195.1 Nocardia sp. NPDC058497
CTTTTTTTTCTTGGGCAGCTTATTTTTTGTATAAGAGACAGGGACCGCACCGGCCGCCCAGCGATTCGATGACCCGCGGCGTCGCGAACCACGACGGCGATGTCGAGCGTCGTCGCGCCCAGATCGTAGACCACCGTCGCGACGGAATCCGCAGCGGCGGTTGAGCTTTCACCAGGCCTCTGGTCCGTCGCGCGGTCGAGGGAAGCCGCCGCGGCCAGCGGCTCGGCCACGAGTTCGACCTGGCCGAGGCCAACGCCATCCAGTGCTCGCCGCAGGGACCGGAGCTGGTGCCGACGGTAGACGGCCGGATGGGCGAGCACGGTGTGCTCGGCAGCCGCGCCTGCCGCTGACATCACCTCTCGGAGGGCGCGTGCGATGAGCTCGGCAGCGGGGAGGTCCGCCGCGAAGGGAAAGTTCCCGGCCATCGTCAGATCGCCGAACCCGGTCATGCGTACGGCATCATCGGGTGCGGTCGCGGTGCGCATGACGCTGACCACTGGTTCAGCGCCGGCACTGATGGATACGCACACCGTGTTCCGCGCGCCGATGGACACACCCCACCCAGCAGTCATCCTCACCAATCTCCTTCGGCCGGTGTGCGGCCGGAACGGCTTTACCTGGCCCGAAGTCGTAGTTTAGCCTGCCCTAACTATTTGTTGGGACGCTACATGGAGGCATCTATGTCCGAGGATTTCCTGGTCATTCGACCGAATGTTGGGATGCCGACTGCGATCTGGGGTGCGTCTCATCTGCCGGTGCCGACGGCGCGCGGTGGCCGTTGGCCTGCCCCGGAGCCGGTGCGTCCGCTCGGCCTGTTCGACTCCTGGTGGTTCATCGGCGCCGCGGCAGTGGGCTCGACAGGCATTCTTGCGGCCGCGCTGTGGGTCGCCACCCATGTCCACCCGGACCCCGCGTTGCGCACGGCGGGGTTGTTCGTGCACTTGGCCGGGCTGGTGCTGGGGTTCGGCGGTGTGCTGATCGCCGATTACCTGACGGTGTTGTGGCTGCTGGGCCGCAGCACCCTGGTCGAGGCGATGCGCGGGGTCTCGCGCCTGCATGTGCCGATCTGGGTCGGTCTGGCTGCGCTCGTGGCCAGCGGGTGCGTCCTCGAGCCGAATCTGAGTTCGCCGCTGACTCAGGCCAAGATGGTGCTCATCGTTCTGCTCACGATCAACGGCTTGCAGGCGACGCTGCTGAGCAAGCACCTCGCTGACGCCGCGTCCGCGCCGTTGCCTATCAGATTGTTGCTGTGGGGAGCAATCTCGGGGGCGATCTCCCAGGTCTGCTGGTGGGGGGCGATCGCGATCGGTTTTTGGAATTCTCAGCGCTAGGTCGCGAGTCTGTGATCTGCGGAGATCTATCTCCACTGGCTCGGCCGCCAGCTACGTGGACAATCGCCCAAGTTGTTAGGCAAGGCTTACCTTGCTACGGTTCCGATCCGTTGCCCGCCGGGCAACGAACAATTCAACTCACGGAAAGGGATTACCTCCCATGACATTCACCACCATCACCGCCGCTGTGACCGCCGTCGACGTCGCCTCCGACACCATCACCAGCACCGACGGACAGGTGTGCGGCTGGTAATTCCACCGCCATGACCCGTCAGCGGTTGGGGGCAGCCGCCCGCTGACGGGGCGATCACTGGAAATACCGGCTGACCCCAGGAAGACACCGTGTTCACCAAACGCCAGAACCACAAGATCGTGCCGCTCGAGTCGGAACTGGTCGCCACGGCGCCCACGCTTCGGATCCGCGAGATCTTCCGCCGTTTCTGGCCCTACGCCAGCGGACACCGCACGTGGTTCGGCGTTCTCATCGCGCTACTGACCGTTGGTCCGCTCCTCGGAGCCGCCGCGATCTGGTGCTGGAAACTGCTCATCGACGAAGTTCTCGTCGCCCGCGACCTCGATTCCTTCTGGCCGATCGTGGCAGGATTCGCGCTCCTGACGCTGGCTGGGGCGCTGATTCAGTGCGCGCGGGACTATCTGTCCACGTGGCTGGGTGAGAAGTTCCTGGTGAATCTCCGGTCGAGCGTCTTCCGTCATCTGCAGCGGCTGTCCTCCGACTTCTACACTCGCCGCGGCCAGGGCGATGTCCAGCTTCGGCTCAGCGGAGACATCGCGGCAATACAGACTTTCGTTCTCAGTGGGCCGACGCAGGGTATCGCCGCGATCCTGCGCATCGTCTTCTTCAGCGGCGCACTGTTTCTCGTGCAGTGGCGACTGGCGCTGATCATCCTGGTCACCGCACCGGTTCTGTTCCTCCTGACCCGCCACTTCGGCCGGCTCCGCCAGCAGGCAGCCCGCGAACAACGCCGCCGCAGCGGCGCGGTCGCGGCCCTGGCCGAAGACGCGCTGCACAACATGACCCTCGTCCAATGCTGCGGGCGAGAAGAGTACGAAGCCGAGCGCGTCGACAATCATGGTCAGGCAGCGCTCGAGGCTCAGCTCTCCTCCGCCAGGTACTCCGGCATCTACGCCCTCCTGGTGCAGGTCGTCGAGGTTTTCGGCGGGGTGCTGGTGCTCGGCGCCGGCGTCTGGATGCTCATGCGCGGCATGATCACCCTGGGCAGCCTGGTCGTGTGCCTGGCCTACCTGCGTGAACTCTTCACACCGCTGAGCGCACTCGGCAAGCTCACGACGACCTTGTTCACCGCGGGTGCCGCCGCCGAGCGCGTCCTCGAACTGCTCGACCAGGAACCAGCCGTCCTCGACGCGCCGGACGCGCAGCACATCGAGCGCGCTCGCGGGCAGATCCGCCTCGACAACGTGACCTACCGCTACCCCGAGTCCGATCGCGCCGCGCTGCGCGATGTGTCCTTCGGTGCCGAGCCAGGCGAGATCATCGCGCTGGTCGGGCCGAGCGGCGCCGGAAAGTCCACGCTCGCCCGGCTCCTGGTCCGATTCTGCGATCCCGAGTCGGGTTCGGTCCGCCTCGACGGTCGCGATCTGCGCGACCTGAAGCTCGTGGACATCCGGCGCAATATCGCGCTACTGCTGCAAGACGCCTATCTCCTCGACACCTCCGTCCGCGAGACCATCGCCTACGCGACAACCGAAGCCGAGCACGCCGATGTCGTCGCCGCAGCAAGTGCCGCCGACGCCGACACCTTCATCCGCAGACTGAAGCAGGGCTACGACAGCCGGGTCGGCCACAGCGGCCGGTTGCTGTCCGGTGGACAACGCCAGCGCGTGACGATCGCCCGCACCTTTCTGCAGGACTCGCCGGTCATCGTTCTCGATGAACCAGGAACAGCACTCGACGCCGCATCACTGCACCGCGT
>NZ_JBHXMY010000635.1:0-3277 GCF_042720195.1 Nocardia sp. NPDC058497
TGGGGGGGCGGGTTCTGTTGTTTATCTGACACTGCTGTTTTGCGCCCCGTTTGGCGGTGGGGCCTCAACCGGGCACCCCGCCCCCCCCACGTTTGGGGGGGCGGGCGGGCTCGGGAAGGGGATCAGGCGCGACGCCGGGAGACCGCCCAGATCGCGATGCCGATGCCGATCAGCGCGACCACGCCGACACCGATGCCGACGAAGGCGAGCCACGGCGTCGACGAGTCCGAACCACTCACGGCGACAGGCTTTTCGGTGCCGGGCTGCGCCTGCTCGCCGAGCACGTCGGGACTGCCGGTCACGTAGGTCGGTCCCGCCTCGGTATCACCCGCGACGGTCGAGTTCGACCGGAGTCGGCGGCATGGCCGTCGTGCCCGACGGCATCCCGACCTTGACCGCGATGTAGTACCACCCGGCCACCGACTGCTGCTGTACGGGGGTCTCGCTGGCGTCTCGGTTCGCGTAGCGGATCGGGACGGTCGCGCCTTCGAGATCCGTGGCCTGGCGCCCGGAGTGGGAGTTCGTATCCTCGTCGACCTGGCCGCCGACCGGCGAGTACACGGTCGTGGTGACGTTCGTGGAGTTGGTGTATCCCGCCCCGCCGGTTTCGGTGAACCGCACGCGATAGGCCAGCCCCATCATGGTGGCGCCCTGGTCGGGGCGCTGCATGGACCCGGACGCGTCCAGGATGAGCATGGTCGGCGAGTACTGCGCCGGGTCGGCGTGCGCCGCCGTCACGGGGAGCAGGGTGAGCGCTGTGGCGGTCAGTGCCGCGGTCAGCGTCCTGAATCTCGACATCGTCCTCGACTTCGTCAACCGGGATGGAAACCGAACAGATGTTACAGATCGGGCGCGCCGGTACTAACCCCAAAATCGGTGGCGCGAGCCACCGTTTACCGGACGAAATCGTGATTCGGCAGGTTATCGGGAGGTTGTCTCGCGCCTGCCGCATGATGACGTCGTCGCGGGGCACACTCGACCGCATGGCTTCGCAGGCCCGCGACGCGCAGGAGCGCAAACGGAACGGCAGGCACTACACCCCGCCTGCCCTCGCGCGGTTCCTGGCGCGACGGGCGCTGCTGCACGCGCCACGCGCCGGTGAGCTCCGCGTGCTCGACCCGGCCTGCGGTGACGGCGAGTTGCTCCTCGCGGTGCAGCGGGAGGTCGCGCCGGACGTCACGGTACGGCTGACCGGCTATGACCTGGACCGGCGGGCCGTCGGTGAGGCCGCCGCGCGCGCCGCCGCCGAAGGCATCGAGATCGATTGCCGGGCAGGTGATTTCCTCGCCGTGTCGGCCCGCATCGCCGACGGTTCGTTCGACCTGGTCATCAGCAATCCGCCGTATGTGCGGACCCAGCAGCTCGGCGGTTCGACGGCGCAGCTGCTGAGCAAGCAGTTCGGTCTGCGCGGGCGCATCGACCTCACCCATCCGTTCGTGGCGATCGCGCCCCGGCTGCTCGCCGCCGACGGCGTCCTCGGATTGCTCTGTGCGAACCGGTTTCTCACCACCAGGGCCGGGGCGAACCTGCGCCGGATCCTGACGAGCGAGCTGCATCCGGCCGAACTCTACGACCTCGGCGACACCAAGCTCTTCGCGGCCGCCGTACTGCCCGCGATCACGGTCGCGACCCGCGCGCCCACGGAATGCGACTGCCGGTACGTCTCGGTCTACGAAGAACCCGGCGCCGAACCCGACTGCGCCACCGACTTGTTCGATGCGCTGGCCGGGGACAGCGCCTGCCTGGTCGGCGACGGCGGACGGGTGTTCGCTGTCGAAGTGGGCGTGCTGTCGACCGCCGCGCACCCCGACGATCGATCCGGCGTGGACCTACCGAAGTCCGACCGGCCCTCAGCCGCCGGGACGAGCGGTCGATCCGGCGGGCCTGACCGGGCGAGAGCTGTTCGCCCTGCCCGGTCCGGCGACACCGCCTGGCGCATGTCGCGTCCCGCCCTCGACAGCTGGCTCAGCACCATCGCGGACAGCACCTGGCGGACTTTCGGCGACACCGCCCGCATTCGCGTCGGCATCAAGACCACCGCCGACCGGGTGTTCATCTCCGACCGCTGGGACCAGATGGACCCGACCCCGGAGCCGGAACTGTTGCGGCAGTTGATCACCCACCACGATCTGCAACCATGGCGGATCGGGCGGGACCGCGGCACCAGGGTCCTCTACCCCTACGACCTCATGCAGCCGCGCCGCACGCCTATCGACCTCGCCGAATTCCCTGGCGCCGCACAGTATCTGCGCTCACACGAGCAGGTGTTGTCGGGCCGCAGGTACGTCCTCGACGGCGGCCGGAAGTGGTTCGAGATCTGGGTTCCGCAGCGCCCGCACCTGTGGGGCGCACCGAAACTGGTGTTTCCCGATATCAGCGAGCGCCCGCGGTTCGCGCTCGACCGGTCCGGCGCGGTGGTCAACGGCGACTGCTACTGGATCTCGCTCACCGATCTCGGAACCGGAGAGCAGGCGACCGATCTCGCGTATCTGCTGATGGGCGTGGCGAATTCGGCACTGGGACTGCGGTTCTACGACGCGGTGTGCGGCAACCGGCTGTATTCGGGACGACGGCGCTGGATCACCCAGTACGTGGCCCGGTTGCCACTGCCCGATCCGGCCGGTCCCGCGTCGGCCGAGATCGTCGGGCGGGTGCGGGCCGTGCTGGAAGACGGTGTCCCCGTGGCGGAGGCGAGCATCGACGAGGCCGTCGCCGCCGCGTTCGGGGTGCCCGCTCAGTGAGCGACGCGGATGCCGACCATCGGCAACAGGGTGCGGCGGGCGAAGTCGCGGCCCGCCGCCGGGTCGTCGAGGGGGATGAGACCGTCCGGGGTGAGCGCCAGCGACAGCGCGAGCCGCGCCATGATCTCGGCGACCAGATCGGGTTCGAAGTCGGGGACCGTCGCGCCCACCTCCAGTTCGCGGAGTTTGTCGGCGAGATAGCCGCGCCCGACCGCGAGGATGGGGCCCGCCTCGGTGGTGAGCCTGGGCAGGATGATCTCCGGTTCGGTACCGAGCAGCCTGCGTAGCAGTTCGTTGCCCGCGATGGTCGTCACGAACGCGGCGAAGATCTCGACGAGCTGTTCGCCCGGCTCGGTGACCGCGCGCACCCGCTCGTCGATCTCGGTGACATAGCGCTGGGCCTCCCGCACGCCCACCGCTTCGACCAGGTCGTTATTGGATTCTTATCGTAGGTAAAGGGTGGCCGGGATTTTGCAGTCCCGCCGGGCGAGATCTCCCCAAAACAGTAGTGTTTTTAGGAATTATATAAAAAAAAA
>NZ_JBHXMY010000636.1:0-3266 GCF_042720195.1 Nocardia sp. NPDC058497
GGTCGTGGGTGGCGGTGGCGCCGACGAAACCGGCGACCGTCTCGTCGGCGGGGGCGGCCAGAATCGCCGCGGGGGTGTCGTACTGGAGGATGCGGGACCGGTCGCCCAGGACCGCGATCCGGTCGCCCAGTTTCACGGCTTCGCCGAAATCGTGGGTGACGAAGACGATGGTCTTGCCGAGTTCGCCCTGCAGGCGCAGCAATTCGTCTTGCAGCAGGGCGCGGGTGATCGGGTCGACGGCGCCGAACGGCTCGTCCATCAGCAGGACCGGCGGGTCGGCAGCCAGCGCCCTGGCGACGCCGACGCGCTGCTGCTGACCGCCGGAGAGCTGGCGCGGGAAGCGGTTGCGGTAGGTGGCGGGGTCGAGGCCGACGAGGGAGAGCATCTCGTCGACGCGGGCGCTGGTGCGGCGCCGGTCCCAGCCGAGCAGGCCGGGGACGGTCGCGATGTTCTTGGCGACAGTCAGATGCGGGAACAGGCCTGCCTGCTGGATGGAATAGCCGATGCCGCGGCGCAATTCGTCGGCGTCGATGGCGGCGGCGTCGCGGCCGCCGATGGTGACGGAGCCCGAGGTGGGTTCGATCAGCCGGTTGATCATCCGCATGGTGGTGGTCTTGCCGCAGCCCGACGGCCCGACCAGGACCACGATCTCCCCGGCAGGGATGGTCATGCTGACCTCCTCGACCGCCGGATCACGCTGGTCCGGATAGCGTTTGGTGACCCGGTCGAGCACGATCTCGACCCCGGACACCGCGGCGGCCGCGGCGTCGGTGCTGGTTGCGGTGTCAGTCACGGATTCCCCTCGAGATGGTGAGCCGGCCGAGCAGCATCAGGATGCCGTCGAGTGCGAGTGCGAGCACGACGATGAGGACGGTTCCGGTCAGCGCCTGCGGTACCGCGTTCGGGCTGCCGAGGCGCGAGAGCCCGGAGAAGATGAGATTGCCGAGGCCGGGGCCCTTCGCGTAGGCGGCCAGCGCCAGGATGCCCATGATCATCTGGGTGCTGACCCGCATCCCGGCCAGAATCGACGGCCAGGCCAGCGGCAGTTCGATCGCGGTCAGCAGCCGCAGCCGGTTCATCCCGACCCCGCGCGCGGCATCGACCACCGCCGGATCCACCGCCGACAGCCCGAGCACGGTGTTGCGCAGGATCGGCAGCAGCGCGTACAGCACCAGCGCCACGATCGTCGGCCCGACCCCGAGCCCGAGGAACGGAATCAACAGCCCTAGCAGCGCGAACGAGGGCACGGTAAGGATCGCCCCCGCCGTCGCGGTAGCAGCCGCCGAGCCGAGCGGACTCCGGTATACGACCGCCCCGACGATCACCGCGACAATGGTCGCCAGCACCAGCGACTGCACCACCGCCGACACATGCAGATACGAATCGACCAGCAACTGCTCACGCCGGTTCACCACGAACGACCACAACGCGTCCAGGGTCCACCTCCCCCTAGTTCGGCAGCCACACCAGGCCCTGTCCCCCGGAATGCCCACCCCGACACCAGGTGAAACACCCCGTACCCACACCCCCGCCGCAGCACGCGACGGACGAATCCGCCTGCGCGAAACCACGTTTCACCGGCGCCGAATCATCCTACGCGCCACACATCCCCTGTGTGGCGGTTCGAGTCCCACCACCCTCACCGACGGTTCACCTCACTCCGCGGCGATCAGCGCACCGCCATCATTCCCCGCGAGCGGATCCATCGGCGCATATTGCTGCCACGCTCCGTCCCTGATCATCCACAGCTGGAAACAGATGTCTTCCTGGTCCATCAGGAACAGCTGGACCGTATCCGGTTCCTGCCAGCCGAATTCGGCGGCCTTGGCCAGGATCGCCGGGATATCCGCGTGATTCAGCGCGCCCGCCCACACGGTGCACTCGGGGAGTTTGCGTCCACCCCACCGCACGTCGTTGCCCGTGAGATTCAGAAGAAAGCCACAGCCGGGCACTGTTGCTCCGGGCCAGGCTCCGTTCGACCGCAGCCAGTCGCTGAACTGGCCGACCAGCGGCTCGTCCTCGAAGGAGACTGACAGCATCATGTTCGTCACCCTGCTCATCGCTCGGCCTCGGCCAGTTCGGCTTTCACCACGGCGTAGGCGGTGGCGGGGCTGTAGCCGCGGCGGGCGAGCATGTCGACCAGGCGGCGGGTGGCTTTGGCGCGGTCGAGGTCGGTGGGCATGGTGCGGAGTTTGCGGCGGACCAGGTCGGCCGCCGCCTGTTCGTCGCCCGGGACCGGGCGGCGCGGAGAGCGCCGGTCGAGCGCCTGGTCCGGGTTGGCGGCGTCGTCGGGCGCTTCGCTGTCGGCCGACGCGCTGACCGGGCGGGACCAGCGGGAGCGGTTTCGGCGCGGGATCCCATCGCCTCGGCCGTCCGGTTCCGCCCCGATCTCGCTGTCGGCGCGGTACGTCGGATCGTCCGGTCGTTCGGGTCGCCGATGATCGTGGGACTGCCCGTCCAGGTCCGGATCGGGCCTGTTCGCCCGGCGCGGCTGCGCGGGTGTCTGTTCGAAGCCGGCCTCGGCGAGGGCGGCGGTGACGACGGCGAAGGCGGTGGATTGGTCGTAGCCGCGGCGAGCGAGCATGCCGACGAGACGGCGGACCGCCTTGTCGCGGTCCAGGTCTCGGGACAGGGTGGAGAGTTTGCGGCGGACCAGGTCGGTGGCGCGGGCGCGTTCGGCGTCGTCGGTGACGATGGCCAGCGCGTTCTCGGCGTCGGCGGGGGCGACGCCCTTGTCCCGGAGTTCGCGCTGCAGCGCCCGCTTTCCCCGGCCGGAGTACGTGTGGCGCTCGTGCACCCACTGTTCGGCGAAGGCGCTGTCGTCGATGAGGCCGACCTCGGTGAGCCGGTCGAGCGCGGCCTCGGTCACCTCGACGCGGAAACCCTTCTCCCCGAGGCGTTTTTCCAGTTCGGCGCGGCTGCGGGCGCGCACGGCCAGCAGGTTCAGGCAGGCGTCTTTCGCCTGGTCGACGGTGGCCTTGGGACGGTCGCCCGGGGCGAGCCGGCGTGTGCCGGCCCGCCGGTCGGGCTCTCCCGGCTGGGATCCGGCCGCCACCGGATCCGCCTGTCGTCCATTGTCACCACCGACGCCGGTCGACAGGGAGTCTTCGTCGCGCCGGGCGGACCTGCGTCCACGCCGGGCACGGCGGGGTCGTGCCCCGCTCCCCCACTCTTCATGATCATCCCCAATCCGCGCAGCGGAATCGGGTGGATTGTCACCATCGGCGAATCCGGTCGGGCGCGCGCGCTGCGGATCGCCCGCAGCC
>NZ_JBHXMY010000637.1:0-3265 GCF_042720195.1 Nocardia sp. NPDC058497
GATACAAGCTATCTAACCCAGGGCTCTGGTTCCACTGGGAGAGTCAGCGAGCATCGCCCTCGGGGTGCTTTCGTCAAAGTTCTGCCCCTCCGAAGGAGAACACCTCTAGCCGCGCATCCGCAGACTTCTATCCATCCAGTTCGGGCGAGGTCAGTCCAGGCGGTCTCCTGCAATAGATCCGGGCGCAGGGATCGTCCGCACTCGTGGGGCACGCTGTAGTGCAGAATCGAAGTGATTGAAATCGCGCTGGCTGTCCCGGAAACCTGCAGGTGAAGAAGCGTCGGCCCCGCACCCACGGGGATGGTCCGCGTGGGTGGCGGGTCACTGGCAACAGATACGGGTCGGCCCCGCAGTGGCGGGGATGGTCCGAACCCCGGCGTGGTGTCCTGGGCGATCCGGTGGTCGGTCCCGTACTAGCGGGGATGAGCCCGGGCTGAACGACCGAATCGCCCGCTGGAATCGGTGCTCCCCGCGCGAGCGGGAATGAGCCCGCCAGCCGTTGCGCGTGGAGGTTGGACCCGCAGTGCTCCCCGCGCGAGCGGGGATGAGCCCTGTCGGGTGCCGCCCGCCTCGGTCGCGTCTCCGTGCTCCCTGCGCGAGCGGGAATGAGCCCCCGTCCAGCCGTACCGGGACGACGACGCCAAAGTGCTCCCCGCGCGAGCGTGGATGAGCCCGGGCTGATCTCGGGCGCGTGCCACCAAGTCGGTGCTCCGCGTGCGTCGCGTTCCCGGCTCCTTCGATCGACGGCAAACTTGGGCGGGGTGCCGCCGACCCTGCAGCCGCCGAATGGGGTGGTCTGATCCCACGTTCCTGGTACTGTGGCCGATTCCGCAGCCCACCTCGCCATGCCTACACTCGGAGTTGCCAACCATTTAGCTTGTGTCAGAGCCTGTGCGCGGCCGATTACCCAATCACGAATGCCCCGGACTCGCATTGCTAGTGCGGGGCATTCGGCGTTCTAGCTTGCGGGCGGCCCGTTCGGATCGATGGAGTGTCGTCAACCGCAGGCCCGCCGAGTACGTCAATATGGCGGTGGAGGCCTAGCCTCCGGTAAGTTCTTCAATCGCCGAAAACACCCAACTTCGGGACTACGTTCAGCAGCGCCTGGCAGGGCGGATCGCCGATGCCAAAGGCAGGGTTGCCGCCGGGCCGGTCTAGCGCTTCGCGGCTGAAAATGTTTGCGGGACAACGATGGGCGGGGGTACGAGGGTTGGTTCCCGCCCATCGTTGGTGGAGCGCTATCCCGCGAGCGGCGCAGTCGTGCGGCTCTTGGCGATGTCTTCGACAGCGAGATAGGCGAAGACCATCGCCGGGCCGATGGTCGCGCCGGGGCCGGCGTAGGTGTGGCCCATGACCGGTGCGCTGGCATTGCCCGCGGCGTACAAGCCCCTGATCACCGAGCCGTCCTCGCGTTGCACGCGACCGGCGATATCGGTGACCAGGCCGCCTTTGGTGCCCAGATCGCCGGGAACCAGTCGGGCGGCGTAGAACGGACCGGTCTCGAGCGCACCGAGATTGGGGTTGGGACGCTGGCGCGGATCACCGTAGTAGCGGTCATAGGCGCTATCGCCGCGGCCGAATTCCTCGTCCTTGCCCTTGTGAGCGAAAGTGTTGAACCGCGTGATCGTCTCCTGCAGCTTGTCGGCGGGCACCCCGATCTTCTTTGCCAGCTCGGCAATGGAGCCGGCGCGGGTGAGCGCACCGGATTTGAACCAACGCCCCGGCAAGGGCTGGCGCGGGGCCATGCCAGCGAAGGCGTACCGGTTGCGGTAGCTCTGATCGAACACCAACCAGGCCGGGATGTTCTCACCCGCACCCTCGCCCTGGCCGAAGTCACCGCCATACATCCGATGTGTGGCTTCGACATAGGGCAGCGATTCGTTCATGAACCGCTGCCCGCGATCGTTGATAATCATGCTGCCGGGCAGATTGCGCTCCGACAGACAGAACCAGGCCTGCCGCGGCAACGGAATCGAGGGCCCCCACCAGGCATCCTCCATGAACTCCACCGCGGCACCAAGTGCTTGGCCGACGCGAATCCCATCGCCAGTGTTGGCTTTGGCGCCCACGGTCCACTCGGTGCCGATCGGCTCGCGCTGATACTGCTTACGCATCTGCTCGTTGTGTTCGAAGCCGCCGCTGGCTATGACCACGCCGTGACGCGCGTTGAGAACTCTTGGCACACCGTCCTTTTCGATCACCACGCCACTGACGCGGTTGTCGTCGTAGCGCAACTCAACCAGCGCAGTGTTGAGCCACAGCGGAATACCCGCCTGCAGCAGCCCAGCGCGCAGCATGGCCACCAGCGACTGACCGCGTGCGAGCAGATTCTGGCGCAGCAGTTGGCCTTTGGCCCAGCGTGCACCGATTCGGATGGCCCGCAGCGGGAATCGCGGGTTTCGCAGTCCCAGATGAACCTGGCGGTAGTCAGCCTGGGTGAACACGAAGTTGCGCGGGCCCGAAGCGTAATCGGGCTCGAGGTTGGCCAGTTCGGCTCCGAGCTTCTTGCCATTGAAGGGCTTGGGTTCCACCGATCGGCCGTGCGCGCGGCCACCGGGGGCCTCGGGGTAGTAGTCGGAATAGCCGGGCACCCACTGCATGCGCAACGGGCTGACCTGGGTCAGGAAGGAGAACACCTCGGGGCCACGTTCGATGTAGGTGTCGATGCGTTCGGGTGCCACGACATCACCAACGATGGCCTCGAGGTAGGTGCGCGCATCCTGCAAGGTGTCCTCGATGCCGGCGGCTTTGAGCACGTCGTTGTTCGGGATCCACACCCCGCCGCCGGAGCGCGCGGTCGAGCCGCCGTAGTACGCGGCCTTTTCCACCACGACCACCGATAGGCCGTTGTGGGCTGCGGTCAGCGCCGCGGTCATCCCAGCGCCGCCGCTTCCGACGACGATGACGTCGAACTCGTCGACATCCTGTGCCATGGTTCTCCTTCAATTATCGAGTCGACCAGCACGCTAACCGCGCCCTAGTAGTGAAACACGTTCCTCACCCCTGCAGGAGGTGAATTGGGGTGCATAATCAGGCCACTTCCCAATCATCCGAAACCATAGACGAGAACGTGTTTCATTCGCCAGGGCGGTTGCGGTGAGCGGGTAGTGTCTACCGCGTCGATCCGTCTCGGCGTGAGTGTGTTCGTACCCCGGGTGGGCGCGCTCGTCCTGCGCAACCTCGCTGGCTGATCGGTGTAGCCCCGGTGATGGGACTCCCAGGACGTAGGCGCGAGTCGGTCGTGAGGATGTGAGAGGCGTCATAC
>NZ_JBHXMY010000638.1:0-3263 GCF_042720195.1 Nocardia sp. NPDC058497
CCGGTGCCTGATCGGCGGGACAGGAGGGGCCGCGACTCGAGCGCGCCAGCGCTCCGAAAACTCAGTACTGGTAGAAGCCGGCGCCGGTCTTCTTCCCGAGCAGGCCCGCCTCGACCATGCGCATCAGCAGCGGCGGAGCCGAGTACAGCGGCTCCTTGAACTCGGCGTACATCGAGTCCGCGATCGACTTCACGGTGTCGAGGCCGACGAGGTCGGTCAGCGCCAGCGGGCCCATCGGGTGGGCACAGCCGAGCACCATCGCCTTGTCGACGTCGTCCTTGGTGGCGAAGCCCGACTCGACCATCCGGATGGCCGAGAGCAGGTACGGCACCAGCAGCGCGTTGACGACGAAGCCGGAACGGTCGGCCGAACGCACGACCTGCTTGCCCAGGATGTCGGCGGCGAACTGCTCGGCGCGCTTGGCGACCGGCTCGCTGGTCTTGAGCGTGGTGACCAGCTCGACCAGCGGCAGCACCGGCACCGGGTTGAAGAAGTGCAGACCGACCACGCGCTCGGGGTTCGCCGTGGCGACCGCGATCTTCATGATCGGGATGGAGGAGGTGTTGGAGGCGAGCACGGCGTCCGGGTCGGTGACGACCTTGTCCAGCTCGCTGAAGATGGCCGTCTTGACCTCTTCGTTCTCGACAACGGCTTCCACGACCAGCTGACGGTCGGCGAAGTCGCCGAGATCGGAGGTGAAGCGCAGCCGCCAGGCCGCCTGCTCCCGCTCGCGCTCGGTGATCTTGCCGCTGCTCACGCCACGGTCCAGCGAGCGCAGGATCCGAGCGCGGCCCGCGGCGGCGAGTTCGCGACTGGTCTCGTAGACGAGGACGTCGACGTGCGCGCGTGCGCACACCTCGGCGATGCCAGCGCCCATCTGTCCCGCGCCGATAATCCCGACGCGCTGAATCTTCTCGCTGCTGCTCACGTCCCGCTCCGTTCCGCCTCCCCGCATATTTTGCGGGCGGCTCAGTGCCGATAGGGTCAGGCACCCGTGCCTGCGTGAGGTGCCGAACCAGTTCTGGGCGTACCCGGTGAGTTACCCGGCCCTCACGAAATCAGTTGTCGCCTACCGAATCGTCGACGGCAGGCGAGTGGAGACTCATGTTATGGAGTTGCCCTCCTCGCCGGGGCTGTTCGGCGAGGAGGGCGTACACCCCTACCGGAGTAGAGGAATGGTGATGCTACTCAAAGCATCCCCGGCGGATCAGTGGAACTGACCCTCTTCGGTGGAGCCCTTCAGGGCAGCCGTCGAGGTGTTCGGGTCCACGGTGGTGGCGATGGTGTCGAAGTAGCCGGCACCGACCTCACGCTGGTGCTTCACGGCGGTGAAGCCACGCTCGGCGGCAGCCTTGAACTCGCGCTCCTGCAGGTCGACGAACGAGGTCATGCCGTTGCGGGCGTAACCGTGCGCCAGGTCGAACATGCCGTAGTTCAGCGAGTGGAAGCCGGCCAGGGTGATGAACTGGAACTTGAAGCCCATCGCGCCGAGCTCACGCTGGAACTTCGCGATGGTCGCGTCGTCCAGGTGCGCCTTCCAGTTGAACGAAGGCGAGCAGTTGTAGGACAGCAGCTGGTCCGGGAACTCCGACTTGACGGCCTCGGCGAACTTGCGCGCGACCTCGAGGTCCGGCACGCCGGTCTCCATCCAGATGAGGTCGGCGTAGGGGGCGTAGGCCTTGGCACGCGCGATGCAGGGCTCGATGCCGTTCTTCACACCGAAGAAGCCCTCGGCGGTACGGGTGCCGTCGAGGAACTCGCGGTCGCGCTCGTCCACGTCGGTGGTGAGCAGGGTGGCGGCCTCGGCGTCGGTGCGGGCGATGATGACCGAGGGGACGTCGGCGACGTCAGCGGCCAGACGCGCGGAGGTCAGGGTGCGGATGTGCTGCTGGGTGGGGATCAGCACCTTGCCACCGAGGTGGCCGCACTTCTTCTCCGACGCCAGCTGGTCCTCCCAGTGGACACCGGCGGCACCGGCGGCGATCATCGCCTTCTGCAGCTCGTAGGCGTTCAGCGCGCCACCGAAGCCGGCCTCGGCGTCGGCCACGATCGGGGCCAGCCAGTTGGCGACCGAGGTGTCACCCTCGACCTTGGCGATCTCGTCGGCGCGCAGCAGCGCGTTGTTGATGCGACGGACCACCGACGGGACCGAGTTCGCCGGGTACAGCGACTGGTCGGGGTAGGTGTGGCCGGACAGGTTCGCGTCACCGGCGACCTGCCAGCCCGACAGGTAGATGGCCTTCAGGCCGGCGCGGACCTGCTGCACGGCCTGGTTGCCGGTGAGGGCACCGAGGGAGTTGATGTAGTCCTCGTTGTTGACGAGGTCCCAGAGGATCTCGGCACCACGGCGGGCGAGGGTGTGCTCCTCGACGACGTTGCCCTGCAGGGCGACGACCTGCTCGGCGGTGTAGTTGCGGGTGATGCCCTTCCAACGGGGGTTGGTGTCCCAGTCGTTCTGGATCTCCGCAGCGGTCTTCGGGGTGCCGACAGTCGACATCTCTGACTCCACTTCCTCGGTGTGGTCGGTGCTCCGGCGGTCCGAACGTGAAACAACCGGCGGCTGAACGCTTTCGGTTGCGCGGTTCGTACTGCTGGAGCAATTTGCAGGCTTGCTAGGACTAGCTAGGGCCCAAGGGGTGTACTTCCACACGATGGCACACCAGGAAATAGCCGTCTACCTGTTGCTTGTGTGAATCTCAGCTAGGTTTGCCGCCGCGTTTGCTAACTTTGCGAAATTTGCGGGTTGATTGCAAGCACCGAGCCTACCGACGGGTAGCGCTGACCAGGAGTTTTAGCATAACGCCCGTACTGTTAGCGCTCGCCCGCCGGGTACGACCCGACACGCCCAAGCCTGCCACCCTGTGACCTGTTTCACACACCACGCCGGGCAGGAATGGTGTGCGTGTCGTCACTGGCCAGGCATCCCGGACCGCGACCTGGACACTCGTCCGTGAAGACGACAAGGTGACCCCATGAGGATTTCCAAGATCGCGGCGACGTCGCTGGCAGTGGTCGCGGCGACGGCCGCGGTGAGTCTGGTTCCGGCGGCCGCGGGCGCGCAGCCCGGCGCGGCGGGCACGGTGGTCGGCGTCGAGGCGCTGTCCGCCGCGGCGACACTGCCCGGCTCGGCGCGCGCCGAGCGACTGCTCTCCCGGTCGACCACCGCCGGCGGACCCCCCCCCACCCCCACCCCCCCCCGCGACCACACCCCCGCGCCGCCCCCCCACCTCGCCCGGCCGCTGAGTCCGTGGGACCCAGTCACC
>NZ_JBHXMY010000639.1:0-3250 GCF_042720195.1 Nocardia sp. NPDC058497
GTGCTGACCGGCGAATTGGCACGGCGCAAAACCGAACTCGGTGCCGCCGCCGACAGTTTCCCGCAGCTGATCGGCCTATTCGCCGAGAACAACCAGGCCATCACCGACCTGATCAACCGGGTCGCGGTCACCATGGACGCGCTCGGCGATTTCAGCGCGACCAACGGGGCGCAGTTCGTCAGCCTCTTCCAGAGCATCCAGAACCTCATGAACGGCTTCTCCCAGATGGGCGACGACCTCACCGGCACGCTGGAGGGTTTCCACCAGCTGTATCCGTCGCTGACCGACAGCTTGCGCGGCCCCAACCTGGCCGTCGCGGCCACGCTGTCCTATCTCGACGTCGGCGCGCTCACCGATCCGTCGGGCAGCCGCTGGCCCGAAGCAGGCGACGTGCCCGCGTTCCTGGGCAGCCTCGCCGAGGTCATCGCCAAGGTCATCGGCCGGGTCACCAGCACGCCACAGGCGCCGCAGCAGCAGGAGGGGCCCCGATGAATCCACCGTTGTGGCTGTGGCTGGTCCGGCACCGTGTCGCGGTGGCCAATGCGGGGCTGGTCGTAGTGCTGCTGCTCGGCAGCCTCTATCTGGGCGGTGCGGTCCTGCGGATCGACCCGACCCGCTCGAGCTTCGACGTCACCGTGGAGCTGGCGGCCTCGGGCGGGCTCACCGCGGGCAGCGATGTGACCTTCCGCGGCGTGCGTGTCGGCCGGGTCGGTGACGTGCGCGTCGCCGGCGACGGGATCGCCGCGGTCGCCGAGATCGACGGCGACACCGGGATTCCGGTGGGCGGAACCGTCGCCGTTGCCCGGCTGTCGGCCGCGGGCGAGCAGTATCTCGACTTCCGGCCCGACGGCGAGTCGGGACCGTATCTGGCCGACGGCGCGGTGATCCGGCGCGCCGACACCGCGGTGCCGGTCCAGATGCAGTCGGTGCTGGGCAATCTCAGCGGGCTCGTCGGCGGGATGAACCCCGACCGGCTCAATGTGATCGTCGACGAACTCGACAAGGCCCTGGCAGGCGGCCCGGACGGGTTGCGCAACATGATCTCCGGTCTCAGCCGCGCGATGGCCGGACTCACCGACCTGCTCCCGCAGACCGAGCAGCTCATCCGCAATCTCGAGGTCATCGCCGCGACCACCTCACACGCGCAGCCGGACCTGGGCACGCTCACCACCGCGGGCAGCGCCCTGTTCCGCCAATTCACCGCCGCCGACGCGGAATTGCGGCATCTGCTCGAGCAGGGTCCGGGTCAGCTCGCCACCCTCGGCGGCTTCGTGTCGCGCACCCAGAACCCGATGACCGATCTCGTGACGAACCTCGTCGCGATCACCAGGGCAGCCAAGCTGCGCCAGCCCGCCATCGAGGTGCTCTTCCCGTCGCTGAGCCGCTTCGCCGAAGCGGTCGGTGTGCCCGCCCACGACAACATGTACTTCACCCTGGTCGATCCGTGGCCGCGTCCGACCTGCGATTACGACACGGTGCCGGTGGTGGCCACCACGCCGACCACCGACACCAGGGTGCGGCTCTACAACTACTGCGTCACCGACAATCCGGCGCTGCAGATCCGCGGCTCGGCGAACGCGCCGCGGCCCGCCGGGCCCGACAACGGCTCCGGCCCACCGCCCGGCGTCACCGGCGACGAACTGTCCCAGCCCTCGGTGCCGGCACCCCGATAAGGAGTCACCAGCGATGAGCAATGAACCGCACCCCACCGACGAGCCCGCTGCCGACGCCACGGCGACGTCTACGTCCGAAACACCCACTGCCGAAACGGTATCCGCGCCCACTCCACGTCGGTGGTGGACCACCATGGACCGCACCCAGCTCGGCCTGCGCGGCGCCGCGGCCGTCCTGCTCGGCGCCTCGATGGCGGCCTCGGTGTTCCTGTTCTTCGAGAACCAGAACAGCAAGGACCTCCTCGCAGCGCAGCAGCAGGCGCGGGAAGCCGCGTGCCGCTACGGTCCGGTGCTTGCCGACTACGACAGCAAGAATCTCGACACCTACTTCAAGGCGGTGCTCGACGGCGCGACCGGCGACTGGAAGAAGCAGTTCGACTCCACCAGTGCCGAATTGCGCGAGGTCCTCACCCAGGGCGAGGTCACCTCGAAGGTCACCGACACCCAGTGCGCGATCCGCACCGGCGACGAGAACGCCGCCGAGGCGATCGTGGTGATCGGCCAGACCATCTCCAGCCTCGGCACCGAACACAAACCCGAGCCGGGCCAGCTGTCGATGGTGTTGCGCCTGCACAACGACGACGGCCGGTGGCTGGTCGAGAAAGTGAATTCCCCGCTGACGACGGCGCCCGCGCAGTGACCGAACCCGGCGCGCTATCCCCCCGGCACACCGGCCGCTCCCCGCGCGCGGCGAAGGCCAGGACGTCGGGCAAGCACGCCGACGAACCGACCGCGGAATCCGCGGCGCGTGCGGTCCGGCGTCGGCCGAAGAACCGGCGGGCGCAGATCGCCGCGGAATCGGCGGCGGCGTTCGGCGCACACGGCTATCACGGCGTGAGCATGGACGACATCGCCCGGCGTCTCGACATCAGTTCGACCGCGCTGTACCGGCACTTTCCGAGCAAGTACGCGCTGTTCCGCGCCGAGCTGCTGCGCCTGTCCGGCCTGGCGCTGCGGGCCGTCGAACTGCCCGAGGAGGCGGCGAGCTGGTCACCGCGGCAGCGTCTGGATCACGTGCTCGGCGCCATCGTCGCCTCGACCATCGCCAACCGGCCCACCGCCGCCCTGGCTCGCTGGGAACGCCGCTACCTCGAACCCGACGACCACCAGGAGTTCAGCGACCAGTTCGCCGCGGCGATCGCGAGCTTGCGGGCACGCCTCGGCGAGGTCAGGCCCGAGTTGAACGGCCACGATCGCGCGGCGCGGGCGGTGTCGATCTTCGCCGTGATCAGCAGCATCGGCGATCACCACGCGACCGTGCCCGCGAAAACTCTTGCCGCGCTGCTCCGTTCTACGAGCTGGGCGCTGGTCGACGCCGACCTGACCGATCGGCACGCGACCGCGACGGACCACCGGAACTCGGGGCGGCCGCAGGCGTTCAAGCACGAACTGGTGCTGCACAAAGCGGTCGAACTGTTCCACGAGCGCGGGTACCCGAACGTCAGCGTGGAGGACATCGCCGCGGCCGCCGAGCTGTCCTCCGCGTCGGCGGTCTACCGCTATCACCGCAGCAAGAGCGATCTGCTGGTGGCCGCCTTCCGTCGGGCGGCGGATCGGGTGTCCGGGGCGATCTGGCC
>NZ_JBHXMY010000640.1:0-3235 GCF_042720195.1 Nocardia sp. NPDC058497
GTGAGTGGTACTGAGCGCGCGCGAGCGGGATCGTCTGATCAGGACTGACCAGGTCGGTGCGCCCGGCGGTGCCGACCATCAGCGAACCGCCGGTGAACACGCCTTTGAGCTGGTCACCTTCGCGTAGCAGGTACGACAGATGCTCAGGGGAGTGCCCGGGGGTGGCCAGCGCTTCCAATGCGAACTCGCCGATGGCGACGGTCTCCCCGTCGGCGAGTGTGGTCACCTCGAATCCGCGCGGGCCGACCTCGGGCGCGATGACGGTCGCGCCGTCGGTCTCGGCGAGCTCACGCACCCCGGAGATGAAGTCCGCGTGCAGGTGGGTCTCGACCGCATAGGCGATCCGCAGGCCGCGACGCCGGGCTTCGGCGCGGACCTGCCGCACATCGCGTTCGGGGTCGAGGACCAGCGCCCGCCCGTCGCCGAGGTCGAGCAGATAGGTCGAGTTGCCCAGGCCCTCGTCGATGACGGGGATGAGGGTGAAGTCGGTCGGCATCGCGTAACTCCTGGGTCGCCGGTCTCAAGTCCATATTCCAATTAACCATGGAATAACATAGAATCTTATTCCATGGTTTCATGGAAGACAACCTGTTCGACAGATGATCGGAGGAGCCATGGGTGGCGACAGGCCCGCCGCGAAGTCGGCGCTGTACGAGGCCTTCGCGGCCAGTGGCAAAGCGCTCGCCAGCGGCAAACGGCTCGAACTGCTGGATCTGCTGGCCCAAGGTGAGCGGACCGTCGAATCGCTGGCCGGTGCCGCGGGCTTGAACCTGACGACCGCATCCGCGCACCTGCAGACGCTCAAGCAGGCCGGGTTCGTCGCCACCCGCCGCGACGGCGTGCGGATCCACTACCGCCTCGCCGGTGCGGATGTGGCGCAGCTGTTCGCACTGCTGCGCAAGGTCGCCGAGGCGCACCAGCCCGCGGTGGCACCCGCTCGGGACGGCTACCTCGGTCCCGGCGGCGGCCAGGAGATGACCCGCGAAGAGCTGTTGGCCCGGGCCGAATCCGGACAGGTTGTCGTCCTGGACGTGCGCCCCGCGCCGGAATTCTCGGCCGGCCACATCCCTACCGCCGTCAACATCCCTGTCGGTGAGCTGGCCGACCGGATCGCCGAATTGCCTGTCGACACCGAGATCGTCGTCTACTGCCGCGGCGAGTACTGCGTCCTGGCCTACGACGCGGTTCGTCTGCTTGCCGAGCAGGGCCGTCACGCGGTTCGGCTCCATGACGGCATGCTCGAGTGGCGGCTGGCCGAATTGCCGGTCAGTACAGCCACTTCGGCCTGATGGGGCCCCGGCCGGAGGACTAGAAGTTCGGGCCTGTCCGCGCGGGTCAGGTGATCGTGAGGGTGTTGCCGTCGACAGTGACTGTCCGTTCGGCCAGCGGCTTCTGGGCCGGGCCTTTGACAACCGATCCGTCGGTGAGGCGGAACTTGCTGCCGTGGCAGGGGCACTTCACGACGTCATCGTCGACGTCGGTGACCGCGCACCCCTGATGGGTGCAGACCGCGGAAAACGCTCTGTACACCCCATCACCGGGCTGGGTGACCAGGAGCCGGTGCTCGGGAAACACCACGGCGCCACCGACATCGATCCCGGCGCGCGGTACCCGCACCGGTCGGCCGTCGGTGTGGGTAGCTTGTCCGGTCGCGCAACCGGTGACCGCGACCGCGCACAGCGTGCACGCCCCGGCCAGCGCGGTGCGGCGGGTGAGCGGGGTCGTGGTGATGGGGCTCATGCGGCCACCAGCAGTCCGGTCGCCCAGATCGTGACCAATCCGGCCGCGATCCCGGCCAGGGTGCGGGCGCTGATCGTGGTGGTGCCTGGTTCGCGCACACTGGGGATGATCTGCACGATCACCTGGACGATCGCGCCGACACCGACACCGAGCAGCAGCGCCGAGATCTCCGGATTGTCGGCGCTGGCGCCGATGACCGCGCCCAGGATCGCCGGTGCTCCGGCGATGAGGCCCAGCCCCGCCAGCGTTGCCAGCGATGGGCGACGTTCGGTCAGGGGCGCGACGACGGCGAGACCTTCGGTGGTGTTCTGGATGGTGAACCCGATGACCAGGAACGCCCCGAGCGCGAGTTCGCCGATGGCGTAGGCGGATCCGATGGCCAGGCCTTCGCCCATATTGTGCAGGCCGATGCCGATCGCGATCATCAACGCCAACCGGACACCGCTTGCTGTGCCTTGCTCGGCGGCGGTCTTGCGGCGCCCGCGCAGCCATTGGTCGACCGCGGTCAGCGTGAGGAACGCCAGCGCCGCACCGAGGACGACCAGCGAGGCGCCGCCGAACGGGCCGCCGGAGGAGTCGGCGATGTCGAACCCTTCGCGGGTGCCTTCCCAGGCCAGGAACGCCAGCAATCCGATGGTGAACCCGAGCAGAACCCGCACGGTGGTGGTGCCGACCGAACGCAGAAACGGCAGAAACAGCATCCCCAGCACGACGGGGATGATGCCGACATAGGTGCCGAGCAACGCCATCAACCCGAAGAACGACGCCCCCGCCTTCGGGGTTTCGACAGCGGCCGCGATGTCGTGTTCGATCACCAGGCCGGTGGAGGTGAGCATCGAAACCTTGTAGGGCTGCCCGTTCTGCCACGGGTAGTCCAGCACCAGATGCGCCGAGGTCAGCCGCCCGATCGGTTCGGTGGGGCCGGTGAAGTCGACATAGGCGTCGTTGACGAAGATCTGCGCGACCGTGACCGGGTCGGGTCCGGTATTGCGCAGGTTCAGCTCGATCGATCCAGGCTCGAGAATCACGCGTTCGACGCCGACTTCCTCGACCGGGGGTCCGGCCCGGTCGGGCAGACTCGCCCCGCCGAGCAGGGCGATCCCGATCAAGGCCAGCACCAACAGGATCAGGGTCGCCAGGCCCAGCAGCCACGGGCGCCGCGTAGTCGTAGTGTCCATCAGTCGCTCACCTCGAAGAACCCCATCCACCCGAGTTCGGCGAATTCTGTTTTGTGGGCGTGGAACATGTACTTGCCCGGGTGCGGGAACCGCATCTCGCAGATGCCGCGCTGGCCTTGACCCTGCACGATCGTGTCGGTGAATTCCGACGATTGCAGCCGGGTGCCGGTCGGGTAGTAGTCGAAGAAGTTGCCGTGGACGTGGAAGCGGTTGATCGGGTCGTACTCGAGCACATTTACCAGATAGATCCGGACCAGCTCGTTTCGCTTCACCCGCACCGGCGCGTGCATGTATTGGAACGGGATCCCGTTGACCGC
>NZ_JBHXMY010000641.1:0-3230 GCF_042720195.1 Nocardia sp. NPDC058497
CGCGGGCCCGCCCCCCACAAAACTGTTTTCCACGCCCCCGGCCCCGCGCCGCGCCCCGTGGTCGTGGCAAAACCGCCACGGCGCGTTCGCGTCAGCGACCGCGCCGTCGAGTGTCACAAGAACCCGTTCTCCCATGTGACGAGCGTAGGCGTTATCGGTCCGTTATGCCTACGGGTGCTCTGAATCGGACGCCCGGCTGCGGCGCGTGTCGGTGGACGCGCCTACAGTGGGTCTTGTGTCGGTGGTCGTCGCCCCCAGTCCTGTTCTCCACACTCCGGGTGCCGTCGCGGGCGCACCTGGCTCCCCGGACGCCGCGGTCGCGTGGCATTACGGTGATCCGTTCGGCGAGCAGAAGGCCGCGGCGCAGCGGGTCGCGGTGGTCGATCGCTCGCATCGCGGTGTCGCCAGGATCACCGGCGCCGAGCGCCTGAGCTGGCTGCACACCATCACCAGCCAGCACATCGCCGCGCTGCCCGACGGGCACAGCGCCGAGAATCTCGACCTCGATCTCAACGGCCGCGTGCTGAACCACTTCGTGCTCACCGATCTCGACGGCACCGTCTGGCTCGACACCGAAGCCGAGCGCGGCGCGGAGCTGGTCGCCTTCCTGCAGAAGATGGTCTTCTGGGCCGACGCCAAGCCCGAACCCGCGCCCGACTACGCCGTGCTGAGCCTGCTCGGCCCGCAGGTGAGCACCCTGCTCGACGCGCTCGGCATCGCCGCGCTGCCCGAGGTCTACGCCGCCGTCGCGCTGCCCGGTGGCGGCTTCCTGCGGCGCATGCCGTGGCCGAGCGCCGATTCCTTCGACCTCGTCATCCCGCGCGCCGAGCTCACCTCCTGGTGGACCAAGCTCACCCAGGCGGGCGCCGCCCCCGCGGGCATGTGGGCCTTCGAGGCCTTGCGCGTGGCCGAACTGCGCCCCCGGATCGGCGTCGACACCGACGAGCGCACCATCCCGCACGAGGCCCGCTGGATCGGCGGCATCGACGAACACGGTGCCGTGCACCTGAACAAGGGCTGCTACCGCGGCCAGGAGACGGTCGCCCGGGTGCACAACCTCGGCAAGCCGCCGCGCAACCTGGTGCTGCTGCACCTGGACGGCTCGGCCGACGAGCGCCCGGCCACCGGCGCCGACGTCACCGCTGGTGGCCGCACGGTCGGCAGGCTCGGCACGGTTGTCGACCACTACGAACTCGGCCCGATCGCACTGGCCCTGGTCAAGCGGTCCGTCCCCGCCGGCACCGAACTAGTGGTCGGCACCATGGCCGCCGCCATCGACCCCGACTCGATCCCCGCCGACGATGTCGTGCAGCCGGGCCGGGCCGCCGTCGACCGGCTGCGCGGGCGATGAGCCGCCCGATCCTGCGCGTCGGTGACACCGGCCGGGTCGAGGCCGTGTGCGTCGTGCACGCCGAACTCGAGGTCCGCACCCGCGTCGGGCGGACCGCCATCGACAAGCGTCCCGTCGACGGTCGCGTCGCGGTGCGGGCTCTCGGCCTGGCCGGCGATCACGTCTGCGACACCGTCAACCACGGCGGCGTGCACCAGGCCGTCTACGCCTACGGCGAGGAGGACGCCCGCCGCTGGGCCGGTGAACTCGACCGCGAGCTGCCCGCCGGCTGGTTCGGCGAGAATCTGCGCCTGAGCGGGCTCCCGATCAGCGACGCCGTGCTCGGCGCCCACGTCACCATCGGCGACACCCTGCTCGAGGTCAGCGCGCCCCGCGTCCCCTGCTCGACCTTCCAGCAGTGGGCGGGCGAGCGGCAGTGGGTGAAGCGCTTCACACTCCAGTCCGACACCGGCGCCTACTTCCGGGTGCTCACCGAGGGCACGGTCGGCGCGGGCGACGAGGTCCGCGTGGTGCACGTGCCCGACCACGGCATTACCGTGCGCGACGTGTTCACCGGCGCCGACCCCGCGCTGCTGGAACGGCTGCGCACCGAGGAGCCGACCATCTCCGACGACATCCGCATGCAGATCGACCGGCACACCAGAACCCGCACCGACGTCACCCTGGAGGTCCGGTCATGAGCGTGGAACTGGTCGAGGTGGTTCGCTCGGGATTCCGTGAGTGCGTGCACCGCGGCTCGGTCGTCGTGCTCGACGCCGACGGCACGCCCACCCTCGAGCTCGGCGAGGTGCACGGCCCGATCTTCCCGCGTTCCACCAACAAGCCGATGCAGGCATTGGCCCTGCTACGCAACGGTTTCGACCCCGTCGACGACGACGAACTCGCCGTCGCCACCGCCTCGCACTTCGGCGAGCCCGACCACATCGCCCTGGTCCGCAGACTGCTCGACCGCTACGGCTTCGCCCCGACCGACCTCGCCTGCCCGCCCGACCTCCCCTTCGAGGACCGCGCCCGCGCCGCCGCGCTCACCGGCTCCGGCCCGAGCCCGCTCTACATGAACTGCTCGGGCAAACACGCGGCGATGCTGGCGACCTGCGTGATCAACGACTGGCCGCGCACCGGATATCTCGACGTCGAGCACCCCCTGCAGCAGGCGGTGCTCGCCACGATCGCCGACGTCACCGGCGAACCGGAAACCGACCTCGGCATCGACGGCTGCGGCCTGCCGATCGTGCCCGTCTCACTCGTCAACCTCGCGCGCGCCTTCGCCGGCTTCACCACGGCCGAAACCGGCACCGCGCCGCGCCGGATCGCCGACGCGGTTCGGGCGAATCCGCGAGTGATTTCCGGCACGAAGGGCCCGGACCTGCTGGCCATGGCGGCCACTCCCGGCCTGTTCTGCAAGATCGGCGCGGACGGCGTGCACGCGGGTGCGCTGCCCGACGGCAGGGCCTTCGCGTACAAGATCGACGACGGTCACGACCGTGCCCGGATGCCCTTGACGCTGGCGATTCTGCGCAGGCTCGGGGTCGATTGGACCGACCAGCACACCGACCTCGCGGCCACCGCGGTACTCGGCGGCGACGCCAGAGTCGGTGTGATCCGCACGATCCCGGGGGTGCTCTGAGACCGGGGGCGCTCGGCGAAGAAAGGGCAAACGGCACCGGTTCGGTAGTTCTTCACCCACTCCTGGAAGCGCGACCGCCTGACACACGCTAAAGTGTCTGTCAGGAAGAGTATTAATTCGAACGGGGCCGCCAACAAACCCCAGGCCGCCCCGCAGTGACGCGAGGGGGTCAGCCATGGGCCGTGGCCGGGCTAAGGCAAAGCAGACCAAAGTCGCACGTGAGCTCAAGTACAGCTCCGCGCCGACCGACTT
>NZ_JBHXMY010000642.1:0-3229 GCF_042720195.1 Nocardia sp. NPDC058497
GATGAGCTGGTTGCATTGTCCGAGGACTGGGACCTGCCCGCATCAGCGTCGGCGTTGGCGTTGGTATCGATGTGCCGTGTGGATCTGGTCGCCGTCGACGAGCCGCAACGACGCCGCGGGGTGGGCAGCGCGCTGATGCGGGCAGCGACAGCGACCGCGTTCTACAACACGGCGGGCATGCTCTACGGCGAGTTCGATCCGGGCCAGGCCGGTCTGAGCGAGTTCTTCGGCAGAGAGGAACTGGAACTGTTCGTCTACCCGGTCGGTGCCGGTGTGGATGTGCGCGTGTGGCTGGGCGGCCACCCGGCCGTGGTGAGGCCCGACCGCGGCAGGTGTCTGTTCTACCTCAATCTCCGCCCGCTCCCTGAGTAGTAGGAGACCCACCGGTGTCGCTGGGCGCCTTGAGCGGATCCGGTCGTCTGGTCGGTGTCGAGCCCAATCTGTCCAGGCGCGGGCGTCGCTACCCGGCGTGGAAGTCCGCGCGCGGGTGGCGGGCACCAGCCGCGCACGGCCCCAGACGTGTTCACGCGATTTCGAGTTCAGGGTCGAGGAAGTCGGCGTAGCGCTCGGAATCGTCAGGGCAGGCGCAGCTACACCGCGGAAAGGTCCGCAGGCACTCGGTGCAGTAGCCGCAGTACAGGCAATGCGTGCCGTCGGGGTTGTCGAAAATTGCTCCGCAGTTGTCGCAGTAGCCGTCGGCGAACCCGAGACCCTCGGCGAAGGTGGTGTAGGCGCCGTGAGGGAACCTGCCCAGCTCGTAGGTGTGATTGGAGTACCACGACCCGTCGCGCCAGTGCCCCGCCTGTTCGTTGAAGATGTAGGCGGGCTGCTTGTAAGCAGGGTCGACGGTCAGAATGACTGCCTTGTCGGTGCCCAGCCAGCGCTCGAACCGCGACCGCCCGATCCACGAATCCAGCGACCCGAACGGTGCCCGGGGCAGGAAGTCCTCGGCCGCGATCCGGGTATCGGAGCGATCATCACCGCGCATCGGGTGAACGTGGTCGGGCAGGACCCCGTTGTGGGCCAGCACGCTGCGCTTGTCCCCACCGATCGCGAAGGGGTGACAGTTGGCGGTGGTGTGCTTGCCATGGGTCGCGAAGCGGGAATGGAACAACGCTGGCCCGTCCGGGAACTCTGTTCGGGCGTGGGCGAATTCGGTGATCGTGGTCTTCGGGTCCAGGCCATGCCCGACGATCAGCCGGTCACCGGCGTGGATAGCCCACCCGTGTCCGTGGGGGTTGGCCATCGCACCGGCAGCGAGGGCGTCGTAGTCGGGGGTGATGTCGGATTTGATGAAGGTCAGGATGCACACGGGTAGGCCTCCTCCGTGTCGATGAATGCGCCGGTATCGGCGAGCGCGGACAGCTCGGCGGTCAGCGGCGCGTACTCGGGCCGCGTGGAAACCCAGGCGGCGAAGGTGGACCAGTCCCAGCCGCCGAATCTGGCGACGTCGCGGGCGCGCAGGCCGCGGGTGTATTCGACCGAGGCGTGGGCGAAGGCGAGCGCGGCCTGGACCTGACGACGGTTGAGCGAGCTGGCGAACACGCGCAGCTCGAAAGTGTCTGTGGGGCGGGCGTTGACGGCGTGGTAGCGGCCCCACCCGTGATCGCCGTTCGCGAGCTTCTTGGCCATGGCGCGGATGTCGGGATCGAACTGCGCCCATTCGGTATAGCGGCGCCGCGCCAGCGCGGTCACCGCCGCCTCGTTGCGGTAGATGAGTTTGAGCCAGCGGTAGATGTGGGCGGGGGAGTCGAAACCGTCGCGGGACAGGTGGATGTGGAGGCCGACCTCTTCGTCTGTCCGGCAGCCCAGCAACCGCAGTTGCGACAGCAGCGACCACGGGAACCGGCTCATCGCGTAGTCGAAACTCATCGGGTGGGTGACCAGCTCGAATCCGCAGCTGATCGATGCGTCGTCCTTGAGATAGCCCAGCGACTCGAGACGGGTGTTCGCGGTCTCGACCGCGGTATCGTGTCCGGTGTAGGTGGTGCGGACTTCGAGCTCGAGACCCAGGAACAACGGGCCGCAACCATGAAAGTCAGGGTGTGGCTTGTAGTCGGAGTCGTGGACCCGGGAGGAGTCGGGTCGGGAGCAGTCTTCGCAGTAGTACTCACACCCGCGAAACAGCATCTGGCACTCGTGGCACCGGCAGTAGTCGTCTCGGCAGTCCGAGCACACTGAGTGGTCAAAGTTGATCGAGACCAGATCGGCGGCGGCGCTATTGCAGTCGAAGCAGTGCGAGTATTCGGCGGCACAGTCGGGGCAGACGTCGCCGCCGGAGATGATCGCGGTGATCTCGGTGCTGTAGCGCGAGCAGTCATCACATTGGCTGAACTCGCTGCGGCATTCGGCGCAGCGGTCTTCGTCGTCGACGGTCTGCTCGACATCGCGGGCGGGCCGATCGCAGGACTGGCACAGGTCGAGCTCGACCGCGCAACTCGAGCACAGCTGGTCGGCATCGGCAGTGTGGATGATCTCGTCGGGAGGGGTCTGGGTGGAACAGGACTCGCACTCGGCGAGGTCGGCCGAGATATCGAGGACAGCGGTGGGCATCGGTTCCTTCCCTGGAAACGACGAAAGCCTGCACCAAACGGGTGCAGGCTGAGATGTATGGGCGGGACAGCAGGTCAGTCGGCTAGGTCGTGTTTAACAAGTGGCCGTTGCCGAGCCAGATATTGATGGCTGCGATGTGGACAGTGGCCAGATAACGCACAGCGAGTTTGTCGTAGCGGGTCGCTACCGCACGGTGCTGTTTGAGCTGGTTGATGCCACATTCGACAGCGTGACGCTGCTTGTAGATCTCGGTATCGAACGCATAAGGCCGACCACCTGCGACTCCTCGCCGTCGGCGGTGAGCGAGTTGATCGGCCGGCACGGCGATGGTCGCTGCGATACCCCGCCGCCGCAGATAGGCGCGGTTGGCACGGGAGCTGTAAGCCTTGTCGGCCAACACCCGGTCCGGTCGCGTGCGGGTCCGGCCGGTCTCGAAGCGGGGGACCCCGATCGCGTCGAGGACCGCCGCGAACTGCGGACTGTCACCCGACTGACCAGCAGTGATCAACAACGCCAAGGGTTTACGGCCCTGCTCGCACGCCAAGTGCAGTTTCGTGGTCCACCCACCGCGAGAGCGCCCCAGACCATGATCGGCAGGCTCGACACTCACCCCGCCAGGCGGTTGGACCTGCAGATCCCCCTTTTACGCGCGCCCGCGGCGGGGGGGTGGGCCCCG
>NZ_JBHXMY010000643.1:0-3227 GCF_042720195.1 Nocardia sp. NPDC058497
GTGTCTGGTTGTGGCCCCCCCCACGCGAGACGGCCGTGGCGATCGTGAACGCCGACATCCCCTTGGACGAGGAGAACACCGGCACGATGGTGTCGCGCTCCCACGGCACCTCGCGCCGCCGATCGCGGTGCCCGGCCCACAGGTCGACCAAGGGCTCCTCACCTGCGTAGACGGCGACGGCGGCGCCGATCTCGCCGTGGTCGGTGAAGTTGCGACGGAGGGCGTCGGCGACGGGGCCGAAACCGGCCGCCACCTCGCCGTGGATCGATGGTGCGGGACTCATGGTGACTCGATCGTAGCGGCGTCTCGTACGCTGCCGATATGCGTTCGTTCGAGCAGGTACAGCACTGGCCGGTCGCCCACGCCGCCGCCGCGGTCGTCACCGCGGGCGGTGTGTCGACCACCGGCGACACCGAGCGGGTCTTCCGGCTCGCCTCGGTCACCAAACCGCTGGTCGCCTACGCCACGCTGGTCGCGATCGAGGAGGGCGCGGTCGAACTGGACCAGCCCGCCGGTCCGCCCGGATCGACCGTGCGTCATCTGCTCGCCCACACCTCCGGTGTCGCCTTCGCCACTCCCGATGTCATCGCCGCGCCCGGCGCCCGCCGCATCTATTCCAGCGCGGGCTTCGAACTGCTCGCGGATTTCCTCACCGCGAGCACCGGCATCGAATTCGCGCGGTATCTGCACGAGGCGGTGTTCGAACCGCTCGGCATGCGCGGCGCGGTCCTCGACGGCCCCGCCGGACACGCGGCCAAAGCCTCGGTGGACGACCTCGTCCGGTTCGCCACCGAGTTGCTGACACCCAAATTGATATCTCGGCAAACCCTCGACGACGCGACCTCGGTGCAATTCCCCGGCCGCGATGGGATCCTGCCCGGATTCGGTTCCCAGCGACCCAACGACTGGGGATTGGGATTCGAAATCCGCGACGGGAAATCCCCGCATTGGACGGGTTCCGGCAATTCCGGACGGACCTACGGCCACTTCGGGCAGTCCGGCACGTTCCTCTGGGTCGACCCCGAAATAGGGGTGGCGACGATCGCGCTGAGCGACGAGAATTTCGGCGACTGGGCTCGAGCGGCGTGGCCGAAATTCAGCGATTCCGTGATCGCAGAGACACACAACACGCTGTGAAGTAACACCCGCAACACCGAACACTTCAGTACACTCGGGCCACGCCAGTCCGCGACGGGTCGTTGGGGAAGACGCTCCTTGTCGAGGCTGGAGGTGTTGGTAGTGCGCGCATCGAGTCAGTTCGCTGATGCGACGGCGGGTGTGGTCTACATCCACTCATCGCCCGCCGCGTTGTGCCCGCACGTCGAATGGGCACTGTCCACCGCGCTCGCGTCCCCCGCGAAATTGCGCTGGACCGCGCAACCGGCCGAGGGACAACTGCGCGCCAGCAGCGATTGGATCGGTCCCGTCGGCACCGCATCACGGATTGCCCAATCATTGCGCGCCTGGCCGGTTCTGCGCTTCGAGGTCACCGAGGATCCCAGCGAAGGCGTCGACGGCGAACGCTACAGCTTCGTCCCCGCGCTCGGTCTCTGGCACGGATCCACCGGCGCCAACGGCGATGTGATGCTGGGCGAGATGCGATTACGTGCCCTACTGCAAGCCGCCAGGGAACTCGGCGGTCACGGAGCGTTCGACCTGTCCGCGGAGATCGACCGGGCGCTGGGGACGCCGTGGGACGAGGATCTCGAGACCTACCGGCAGGGAACCGATTGCGTCGGCGCCGAAGTCACCTGGCTGCGCCGCGACGTGGGCTGACCTGCCCGAAGTTCTCCTTGACCCACCACATTCCGTGGCCCGAATCGCCCGGCGTCTTCCGCGGCCGCGGGGCGATGCGCTCGAGCCGGTAGCCGAGTCGGCGGGGGACCGCGGCGCTGCGGATATTGGCTGCGTCGCAATGGATTTCGATGCGAGTGATGCCGGGGAGGGCCAGCGCGATCGTGGTCAGCGCCCCGGCCGCCCGGGTGATCACGCCGCGGCCGACATGATCGACATGACACCAGTAGCCGATCTCCAAGGTTTCAGGACCGACCCGATCGTGGAGCCCGACCACGCCCAGCACGGTCCCTTCGCGGTCGAAGATGCCGTAGTTGAAGCCGCCGTCCGGTGTGGGCCAGTGCGTCGTCACCGTCTCGTGTGCCGCCCGCATCTCGTCGAGGACCGGTGGTTGCGCCGCCCAGTCCATCCAATGATGCAACTGCTCGAACGAGGCGGTGACCGCCGCGAACTTGGCTGCCAGATCCGCGGGCTGCCACCGGCGAATCACGAGATCGCCGACCACCACCCGGTCGGGCGGCACGATTCCCGGTCCCAGCGCCGGCGGCTGTTCGGTGTCCATTCTTCGATCGTGATCGACCGGTCTGTGCTCAGGCAACGAGATATCGCTACGCCATCGCGCCGGCGTTCGCCCTGGACCCGATGATTCGGACGGTCATTCGGCGAGAAACCGGCTGGCGTTGTCGGCTGCCCAGCGGGCGAAGGTGGTCGCCGGGCGGCCGGTGATGTCTCCGACACTGGTGAGGGGGAGGGTGGCGGGGTCGGGGGTGTAGTCGGTCAGGACGTTGTCGACGTACCAGGTGGTGTTGTCGCCCATGGTGGGGGTGAGGGCGGCGATGGTTTCTTCGCGGGAGGACTGGCGGAAGGTGATGTCGCGGTCGAGGGCGCCGGCGAGGTGGCGGACCAAGTCGGTGCGGGTGAGGACTTCCGGACCTGCGAGCGGGTAGGCGCGGCCGTGGTGGGTGTCGGAGAGCAGGGCGGTGGCGGCGACGGCGGCGATGTCGTCCATGGCGATGGGGGCGGTCGCGGTGTCGGGGTAGGGCTCGCTGACGGTGCCGGTCTCGCGGATCTGCCGCGACCAGGTCAGGGTGTTCTCCATGAAGTCGGCGGGCCAGAGATGGGTCCACGCCAAGCCGCTGTCCTCGACCGCGGTGCAGACGGTGCCCCACCAGCTCTCGGGCTCGCCGGACAGGTCGACCACGTGCCGTACGCCTGCCGCGCGGGCCAGCGCCAGCACCTCGGTGACATTGTCCGGGGTCGGCGCCAGGTACATCCGCTCCACGCCGTCGAACGCCGCGGGCAGAGTCTCCGGTCGACGCAGATAGCCTTCGACCACCTCCACCCCGGCAGGGAGCGCCGCCCGTCGCGGGTTGGTGGTCAGTGCGCGCACATCGGTGCGTGTCTCTTATACACTTCTGTCGCTGGCGAGGTCT
>NZ_JBHXMY010000644.1:0-3198 GCF_042720195.1 Nocardia sp. NPDC058497
TTTTGTTTTGTTTCTATCTCCCCCGCTCGGGGGCTTGTTCACACTCCCCCCCGCGCCCGGTGGGGGGGGGGGGGGCCCCCCCCCCCGCGCCCCCCCCGGCCAGAGGTGCTCGCCCGCGATCGACAGGGGCACCTGACTGGTCATCAGTACCCGCAGTTCGGGTGCGGCGCCGAGCAGCCGCGAGACCAGTGCGGCGGCCGCGTCGGCGACGTGCTCGCCGTTGTCGAGCACGAGCAGCACCTGCTTGGCCCGCACCGCCTCGGCGAGCCGGGCCAGCTGAGTTCCGTTGTCGGGCACAGGGAACGGGCTCGACCCGGCGGAATCGTCGCGCACCTCGAACGCCGCGGCCACCACCTCGGTGAGAGCGGTGAGAGCACTGTCCTGCTCGGCGCCGAGGCACAGCCCGGCGAGCTCGACGAACAGGACACCGTCGCGCGCCGGATGGGTGGCCGCGGCGGCCAGCGCCAGCCGGGTCTTCCCGACCCCACCCGGCCCGGTGAGCGTCACCAGCCGTTCGGCGCGAAGCAGCGCATCGATCCTGGCGAGGTCGTCTTCGCGGCCGACCAGTGTCGTCGGTGGAACCGGCACGGTGGGCCGCGGCGTCACGGGCACGACGGGCGCGGGACGCACCGGGGCGCCGAGCACCGGATCCTGTTCCAGCACAGCGCGATGTAGGGCGGCCAACTCAGGACTCGGATCGAGGCCTAGCTCCTCGGCGAGATGCTCACGCAGCCGTCGATAGGAGTCCAAAGCCTCGCCGTGGCGGCCCGAGCGGTACAGCGCCAGCATGTGCGCCGCGCGCAACCGTTCTCGCAGGGGGTGTCGTTCGGTGAGCGCGCCGAGTTCGTCGGCGACCTGATCGTGTTCGCCGAGCGCGATCCTGGCCTGCGCGAGTTCCTCGACGGCGGTCAGCCGCTGTTCCTCGAGCCGCACCACCGGGATCCGCGCGAAGTCGTGATCGGCCAGGTCGGCCAGTGCGGGCCCGCGCCACAGCGCCAGCGCTTCGGTGAGCAACGGTGCGCGGGTGGTGGCGTCTTCGGCGGCGCGCGCCCGGCGCAGCAGCTCCTGGAACACCTGCGAATCCACCGCGTCGGCGGCGACGTCGAGCAGATAGCCGGGGGAGCGCGACACCAGCAGATCGCGGCCGCCCGCTTCGGCGTCACCGAGGACGCGCCGCAACTGGGAGGCACGGGTCTGCAGGGAGCCCGCCGGATTGGCCGGCATCGCCGCCCCACCCCACAGGTCCTCGACGAGCCGGTCGGCGGGCACGATCCGGCCCGGTTCGGCCAGCAGCGCACCGAGCAGCACCCGGACCTTGAGCTCGGGCACCCGGACGGGCTGCCCATCGTCGGTCCACACCGCCAACGGCCCAAGCACCCCGAAACGCATGTCACCCACCCTAAACGGGCGCGGCGACACGGTGGGCTCGAGGCGATCCTGAGTCGATCCGAAGGGTTCCCGAAGGGCCGGTCGGCACGGTGGGTCTCGTTCGAATCCTCCTCGAAGGGAAACCTCCTGATGTCCGCGTTCACCGATGTCCCCGAGCGGGCCGGAGCCCGCCAATGGCTGGGGCTGGCGGTTCTGCTCCTGCCGACGGTGCTGCTGTTCCTCAGCATGACCGTCCTGTTCCTGGCCACCCCCTATATCGCCGCCGACCTGTCGCCGAGCAGCGGCCAGCTGTTGTGGATCAACGACATCTACGGGTTCGTGATGGCGGGTTTCCTCGTCACCATGGGCACACTCGGTGACCGGCTCGGCCGCCGCAGGCTGCTACTGGCCGGTGCGGCGCTGTTCGGCGTGGCCTCGGTCGTAGCCGCGTTCGCGCCGGCCCCGGAACTGCTCATCGCCTCGCGTGCGCTGATGGGTCTGGGCGCGTCCGCCGTCATGCCCGCCACCTTGTCGCTGATCACGACGATGTTCCGCGACGATCGGCAGCGCGCCACCGCCATCGGCCTGTGGGCGGCGTCGGTGTCGGCGGGTGTGGCACTGGGCCCGCTGCTCGGCGGGCTGATGCTGGCTTCGCTGTGGTGGGGTGCGTCCATGCTGATCGGCGTGCCGGTGATGCTGCTCGTTCTGCTCGCGGTGCCGGTCCTGGTGCCCGAATACCGTGCGCCGGAGGCCGGTCGGCTCGATCCGGTCAGCGTCGCGCTGTCGCTGGCCGCGCTGCTGCCGTTCGTGTACGGCGTGAAGAAGCTCGCCGAGACCGGACTCGCCGCCGCATCGGTGCTCACCCTGCTGGCCGGTGTGCTGTTCGCGGTGGTCTTCGTCCGCAGGCAGCTGCGGCTTGCCGACCCGCTGCTCGACGTGCGGCTGTTCGCGAACCGGACCTTCAGCGGCTCGCTCGGCGTCTACATGCTCGCCGCCATCGCCCTCGGCGGGGTGTATCTGCTGTTCACGCAGTACCTGCAGCTGGTCGCCGCCCAGTCGCCGCTGCGGGCCGGTCTGTGGATCCTGCCCGCCGCGATCGGGCTGGTCATCGTCTCCACCGTCACCCCGGCCATCGCTCGCCGCGTCCGTCCCGCCTATCTGATCGCCGCGGGGCTTGCGGTCTCGACCGTCGGCTACCTGGTGCTCACCCAGGTCGACAGCGTCGCGGGCCTGCCGCTGCTCATCGTCGGGTTCTACGTCCTGTACCCGGGCATCGCGCCAGCCATGGCGCTGATCCCCGGCCTGGTCATCGGCGCGGCCCCGGCGGAGAAGGCGGGCGCGGCGTCGGCGGTGAACAGCACCGCCAGCGACCTCGGCGTGGCACTGGGTGTCGCGCTGCTCGGCAGCGTGGGTGCGGCGGTGTACCGCGGCGGAATGGCGGATGCCGAGGGCGCGGCCGCGGAAACCCTTCCCGGAGCGCTGAGTTCGGCCGAGTCGCTGCCCGCCGAGGTCGCCGACTCCGTCGTGGCCGCGGCCCGCGAAGCCTTCACGAACGGACTCAACGCCGCGGCCTGGACCGCCACCGTGCTGTCGGCCGCGGGTGCGGTACTGGCGGTCGCGCTGCTTCGCCGGATCCCGGCTGGTGCGACGTCGGTGCCAGATTCCGAAGCGGCAGTGGATATCCCGGGTGACGGTGTTGCCGAGCGGGCCACCGCCGCGGTCTGATCACGGCCGTTCGTCGTCAGACCCGCCCACCCCCCCGCACCGCCCCGCCGCCCCCCACGCCCGCCCCCGGGGCCGCCCCCACTGTCACGCCCCCCGCGGGCGGGC
>NZ_JBHXMY010000645.1:0-3195 GCF_042720195.1 Nocardia sp. NPDC058497
GGCGATCCCGTCCATCTTCACCGGAATCAGGATGGCGGCAGCGGGCTCGATCCTCGTGCTCATCGCCGCGGAGATGGTCGGTGCTCGCGCCGGCCTCGGCTACCTCATCACCGCCGCCCAGCAGAACTTCCAGATCCCGCAGATGTACGCGGGCATCGTGGCCATCTCGCTGATCGGCCTCGGTTTCAACTTCGCCCTCGTCGCACTGGAACGTCGCCTGTCCCGCTGGCGCACCTCCCCGACCGACGCCTGACCAGGAGATCGACCATGTCCCGCAAGACCTTTCATCTCAACGCCTTCCTGATGGGCGTCGGCCACCACGAGGCGGCCTGGCGCCACCCGCGCACCGACGCGCACCGGGTGCTCGACGTCCAGCATTTCCAGAATCTGGCCCGCATCGCCGAGCGGGGCAAGCTCGACTCGGTGTTCTTCGCCGACACCCTCGCCGTCGGCCCGCGCATCGAACGCAACACCCTCGCGGTGTTCGAGCCGGTGACGCTGCTGTCGGCGATCGCCACCGCCACCGAGCGGATCGGCCTGATCGCCACCGCCTCGACCAGCTACAACGAGCCGTTCAACCTGGCCCGCAAGTTCGCTTCGCTCGATCACATCAGCGCGGGCAGGGCCGGGTGGAACATCGTCACCTCCGGCAGTGTCGACGAGGCCTACAACTTCGGCCTCGACGCGATTCCCGAGCACGCCCGCCGCTACGAACGGGCCGAGGAATTCGTCGACGTGGCCGTGGCACTGTGGGACAGCTGGGAATCCGAGGCGATCGTGCTCGACACCGAGGCGGGCGTCTTCGCCGACCCCAGCCGGGTCCACACCCTCGACTACGCCGGGGAGCGGTTCCGGGTGCGCGGCCCGCTGAATTCGCCGCGCGGTCCGCAGGGCAGGCCGCTGCTGGTGCAGGCGGGGTCATCGGAGTCGGGCAAGGAGTTCGCCGCGCACCGTGCCGAGGCAGTGTTCACCGCGCAACGCACAGTGAAAGAGGGCGTCCGGTTCTACCGCGATCTCAAGGCACGGCTGACGAAGTACGGTCGCGCCGAGCACGAACTGAAGGTGCTGCCCGGCCTCGTCCCGTTCATCGCCGACACCGTCGAGGAGGCCAAGGCGCTCGAGCAGGAGTTCACCGACCTGATCTCGCCCGACTACGCGCTGCGCCAGCTCTCGTCCATGCTCGGCGTCGACCTCACCGCGCACGCCCTGGACGCTCCACTGCCCCCATTGCCCGCCGAGAGCGAGATAGAGGGCGGCAAGAGCCGGTTCACGCTGGTCAAGGAGCTGGCCGAGACCGAGGATCTGACGGTGCGCCAGCTCATCGGCAAGCTGGGTGGCGGCCGTGGCCACCGCACCTTCGCCGGTACCCCCGAGCCGGTGGCCGACGAGCTGCAGACCTGGTTCGACGCGGGCGCGGCCGACGGCTTCAACATCATGCCGCCGTACCTGCCCGGCGGCCTCGAGGACTTCGTCGACCGGGTGGTGCCGATCCTGCAGGAACGCGGCCTGTTCCGCGCCGACTACGAATCCACCACGCTGCGTGGTCATTACGGGCTCGACCCCGTCGAAAGCCAGTTCGTCCAGCGTGATTCACGGGTGAGCGCCTGATGCGCACCCGGCGACTCGACATCGAGCTCATGCGGGTGGTGAGCAGCTCCTGTCCAGGCCGATGACCACCCCCGTCCCCGCCTGCTCCCCTGAAGGACCAACGACATGACCACCATCGAAAGCCCCCGCACCACCACCACACTGGCGATCACCCCGGTCGCCGGGCACATCGGCGCCGAGGTCACCGGCATCGACCTGCGTGAGGAACTGACCGCCACCCACGTCGACGAGCTCACCGCGGCACTGCACCGACACAAGGTGCTGTTCTTCCGCGATCAGCAGATCGGCCACGCCGAGCAGATCGCGTTCTCCCGCCGCTTCGGCGCCGTCACCCCGTCACACCCGTACGACGACGACGCGCCCACCGAACACCCGGAGATCCTCGCCGTCGACAGCCGCCTCTACGAGAAGCGATTCGGCCGCAGGAAGTTCAGCTACACCAACCAGTGGCACACCGACGTCTCCCCACTGATCAACCCGCCCGCCGCCTCGATCCTGCGCGCGGAGATCGCCCCCGAGCGTGGCGGCGACACCCAGTGGACCAATCTGGCCGCCGCCTACGCCGGCCTGCCGGAATCGCTGCGCGCCTTCCTCGACGGCCTGCGCGCCGAGCACCGCTTCGGTGGCCGGATCCCGCCGTGGGACGCCGACAGCGACTACGCCCGCAAGATCGCGGCATCACCGCTGGTGACCGAGCACCCGGTGGTGCGGGTGCATCCGGTGACCGGTGAGCGGGTGCTGTTCGTCAATCCCGGCTTCACCACCCGGATCATCGGCCTGACCCCGTCACAGAGCGACGCCGTGCTGCAACTCCTCTTCGACGAGATCTCCCACCCCGCCTACACCGTCCGGTTCCGGTGGGCGAAGGGCAGCATCGCGTTCTGGGACAACCGCGCCACCGCCCACCTGGCCCCGAGCGACCTCGACCATCTCGACGTCACCCGGGTGCTCTACCGCACCACCCTCGAGGGCGACATCCCGGTCGGCGTCGACGGTGTGGCGTCCAGCTCGGTAGCCGGCGCGAAATTCACCGGCGCCTGAAAACCCTTCCGGTGCCCGGTCTTCCGGGCCGGGCACCGGTTCCCGACACGGCGCACCGCCGCGGCTCAACCCCTGAGGACGTCCTCCGGCCGGCGCAGCGCGCCGAAGAGGGGATCGTCGTAGACGGTGGGTTCGACGACCGGCTCCGGCACCTGGAGCAGGTCGGCGGTGCTCACCTCGGCGAAGTCGTATCGCCCGTTCTCGCACTGCAATTCGACCAGCGAGATCGCCGAGACCGTGTCGTCGAGGGTGAAATCGGCGAAGCCGTCCGCCGCGAACGCCGCGCGCAGCGGCTCGACCGGGATGGGGCGGGTGGCGTGAGCCAAGGCCAGGTACGGGCGCAGCGGTTCGCCGAATTCGGGAATGCGTTCCCGGATCCACACGTCGGTCAGCGCGCCGGTCAGGTCCTGGCGGACACTCAGCAGCTCCGCGGGCAGGGCGATCGGCAGGCGGATCGAGTCGGCGGCGACCACCGGCGGGCCGAAGGCGAGCTGGAAGGGCGCGGGGTCGGACAGCCGCGCCCTGGCGCCCTCGACCAGCGCCGAC
>NZ_JBHXMY010000646.1:0-3189 GCF_042720195.1 Nocardia sp. NPDC058497
CTCCCGGAGATCGCGACGTGGCAGGTGTCTGCGGTGAGTCCCTGCGCGGAATCGATCGTCGCCGCGTAGCCGAGGTGCACGTGGGCGCGCACGTACTCCGCCGGAAGGCGCACGGTCGCGCGGGTTCGGTGTCCGTGTTGGCGGTGTTCGACGGTGAATGCGCCGTCGGAATGGACGGCGATGACGGTCCAAGAGTAGCCATTGCGCACCCAGTCCTTGGCACCGAGCCGCAGCGTCGGATCGTTGCGGCGAGTACGGACGATGTCACCCACCGAGGCGAACAGCTCATCACCGAGCTGTATCGCCGGGCCGGTTTCGGCGCCGGTTCTGGTGATGCGTTCGGCGCGTGCGCGGGCGTTGAGCTGGCTGACGATGTCGTGGGATCGAGCGAGCATGATCGCGTCCCGACCTGCCGCGGTATCGGCGGACCAGGCGCGGAATGTGTCTTCGTAGACGCTGCCGCTGTGTCCGGCATGGATGCGGTCGTGGTCCAGATACCAGGCCAGCGCGATCGGATCCCCGTCGCGGAGCCCGATCGATGCTGTCGCTTCTCCGGTCGATGCGAACCGGACGACGTGGGAGAGGGTGAGGACTTGCTCGGGAATGGCATGGTTCATGTCGCTGTCTGCGCCGCCGGCCTCGATCGCGGGTAGCTGCCGGTCGTCGCCGATGCAGCGGATCGTCGCGCCCCGACCGGCGAGGAACCGCAACAGTTTCAGGCGTTTGGTGTTGCCGAGCTTGACGTGCTCATCGACGATCACGAGGGTGCCGGAGTCGATGTCGAGCACCCACTGCGGCAACGACTGCGGATGTTCACCCAGCAGTGCAATGTTGCGCGCGCCGGGTGTGTGGCGGGCGATGACGTCGAGGAGCTTGTCCACGGTTTCGGCGCGGGTACCGATGGACTCACCCAGCACAGCGGACGCAGCGGCGGTCGGCGCCAGGCCGAGAACCGTTCCGCCACTTGCGGTCCATGCGGTGGTGAGGACTTTCATCGCGGTCGTCTTGCCGGTCCCCGCCGGGGCGTTGGCGGTGTGTACCCGCATTCCGGAGGTCGCGAAGCCTTCGATGATGGCGGTCTGGCCGGCGTTGAGGCGTCGATCGGGGTTGGCGGTGTTGTAGTCGTTGATCGCTGCGGCGACGAGCTCGGTGGGCAGGACGCCGGCGCCCGTGGACAGCGACAGTGCGATGAGTTCGGCCTCGACCGCCAGTGCGGTGGTAGTCGTATAGATCTGGGAGTTCGCGCGGGTGTGTAGGGGGGTGTGGTCGCGGCGGCGCAGATACTGCGGTACGGCACGCAGAACCGGTTCCTCGGTGAGGTCGGGGTCACCGCGCGCGACGACGCTCTGCGACGACAGAGCGGCGGTGTAGACGCGTTCGGAGACGTGCTGCCAGTCGGCCGGGGTGACCAGTCCCCGCAGCTGACGTTCGGTTTCGGCGCGCAGGTTGAATGCCCGCCAGGTAGATCGCCGTTCGGACAAAGCCGCCAGAGTGCGCTGGGCCAGGTCGACGACGAATGACTCATCGGGGATCGGGCGCGCGGCCTGCGGAGGTGCCAGGATGCGGGCGAGCAGCTCGTCGACCGCGTCCAGGCCGCCCGGCAGTGCGGCGGCCTCGGCTATCCATCGGGCCCTCTGCTCGGCGCGTGAGGCCGGAATGTGCTTGGTGGGGCGGGTTTCCAGGGAGGCCTGTTCGGCGAGCTGATGCACTTCGCCGGGGCCGGGTTCTCGCCCGAGTGTGGTCTGGAAAGCGTGGGTGAGCTGATCGAGGCGAGTGCTGATAGCTGCCCTGCGTTGTGACCACATCTCGATCAAATCGATCGGGACTCCGATGATTTCGCGGATCGGCAGGTCGTGGACGTTGCGGCCGCCACGGTTTTCGAACCGGATACCGAGCGCAGTTTCGAGGTAGTGCTCGATGCGGGTGTCATAGATTTCCGAGGCGGTGACCTGCGATTCGTACAGTGTCCGCGAGTCCAAGGTCCGCCACTTGCCGTCCGGACCGCGCACTTGATTCGCTATCAGGTAGTGAGTGTGCAGGTCGGGATCTCCGGCGCGGCTGTCACGATGGTCGAACGCCACGGCGACCAGGCCCTCGACGTCGCACTGGCGCACACCGTTTCGACCGAGCCGGGTATACACGCCGTTTGACTCCAACCAGGCCAGTGAGTCGCTCATCGCCTTGCGATGCGCGGCGTGGAAAACGTGGGCGATGTCGGGCGGGGCGATCGCGGCGATCGCGGAGATGGACTTGACCGGTGAGAAGGTGATGTCGAATCCGGCCACCGCGACGCGCGCCGGACGTGAGTTCTTGGCCACCCACCCTGACAATTCGCGCGGATTCAGCGGTGCGCGGCCGTGCTCTATGGCGAACATTTGCGTGGCGACTTCGGTTCGTATTTCCGCTCGCTCGCGATCGGGAATGGCGCTCGTGGGATCGCGATTTCGGGCGATGTTGTATTCACGATACGCCTGACCGCACAGTGTCCGGTACTTCGAAACCGGTACGTAGTCGCCGAATTTCGCGCCGAGTTTCGATGCCTTCTGTGCTGCCTTGGTAGCCTGGGCGGCGGTGGCGCCGAGGTCGATCTGCTCGTCGATGACGCGGTCATGGATCTTGTCGGCGTCGGGGTGGATACCCAGTCCGAACAGGTTCTTCATCTGCTGCTCAGTCGCTTCGGCGCCGTCTGCGATGCCAAGCGCGGTCAGGCCGGTGCCGTGCCAGCGCCCGGGTGATTCGCCGTGGACGCTGTAGTAGTCGGCCAGCGACGACCGCCCGCGAGCAGTGGTGTCATTGGCTGCGATATTGCGCAGATAGTACTGGTAGCCGTTTCCCGCGGCGACCTTGTGAATGGTCGCGACCATAACTCCATGAACCACCGAAACAGGCTTAAAATTCAAGGCATTCGGTAGTTGACGCAGATCACACTGATGCGTTTTCGCTGGTCGTGACAAAACTGTGCTCCGAGATGCCAGATGTGTGCTTGCGAAAAGTGCGGGAGGAGGGGTGTTTGAGGGAGCGAAAGTGGGTGTGCGAGTGGTTATGGGAGGCGTGGTGGAGGGTAGGGGGAGCGTGGCGGGGGAAGGAGGTGAGGCGTTGGTGGCTGAACGGATGGGTGGCCGTGGATCGGTGCTGCGGGGTGAGGTAGCAGCGTGGCGCGCCCCCCCCGCGGGCAGGGCCCGCGCGCGC
>NZ_JBHXMY010000647.1:0-3184 GCF_042720195.1 Nocardia sp. NPDC058497
GGTCACCATGAAGTGGTGGGACGACCTGTGGCTGAACGAGTCGTTCGCGACCATCGCCACGGTGCTGTGCCAGGCCGAGGCCACCGAATACACCAGTGCCTGGACCACTTTCGCGAATGTGGAGAAGTCCTGGGCCTACCGCCAGGACCAGCTGCCCTCGACGCACCCGATCGCCGCCGACATCCCGGACCTGCACGCGGTGGAGGTCAACTTCGACGGCATCACCTACGCCAAGGGCGCTTCGGTGCTCAAGCAGCTCGTCGCCTATGTCGGCCTGCAGCCGTTCCTGGCCGGTCTGCGTGACTACTTCGCCGAACACGCCTACGGCAACGCCACGTTCGACGATCTGCTCGCGGCGCTGGAGAAGGCGTCGGGCCGTGACCTGTCGAGCTGGGGCGCGCAGTGGCTCAAGACCACCGGCCTCAACATCCTGCGCCCCGACTTCCTCGTCGCGCCGGACGGCACGTTCTCGAGTTTCGCCGTGGTGCAGGAGGGCGCCGAGCCCGGCGCCGGCGAGCACCGCGTGCACCGGATCGCGGTCGGCGTCTACGACGATGTCGACGGCAAGCTGGTGCGCACCCACCGGGCCGAGCTCGACCTCGACGCGACCGGCCGCACCGAGGTGCCCGAGCTGGCGGGCGTGCCGCGCGGAAAGCTGGTGCTGGTCAACGACGACGACCTCACCTACTGCTCGCTGCGCCTCGACCCCGATTCGCTCGACGTGGTCGTGCAGCGCGTCGGTGACATCGCCGACTCGCTGCCGCGCACGCTGGCCTGGTCGGCGGCCTGGGAGATGACCCGCCAGGCCGAGATGAAGGCCCGCGATTTCGTCGCGCTGGTGCAACGCGGGATCGGCGCGGAGTCCGAGATCGGCGTGGTGCAGCGGCTGCTCATGCAGGCCGCCACCGCCATCTCCAGCTACGCCGATCCGGTGTGGGCCGAGCAGGAGGGCTCGCCCGGTTTCGCCGACCGGCTGCTCGAGCTGGCCCGCGAGGCCGAGGCGGGCTCGGATCATCAGCTCGCCTTCGTCAACGCGCTGACCGGGGCATTGCTCGCGCCGCGCCACACCGGCGTGCTGGCCCAGCTGCTCGACGGCGATCCGGCCGTGGCCGGGCTGACCGGGCTCACCGTCGACACCGACCTGCGCTGGCGCATCGTCACCGCGCTGGCGGCGGCCGGGCAGATCGACGCCGACGGCATGGACTCGCCGACCATCGACGCCGAGCTGGCGGGCGACCCGACGGCGGCGGGCAAGCGCCAGGCCGCCGCGGCCGCCACCGCCCGCCCGATCGCGGAGGTGAAGGAACAGGCCTGGGCGACGGTGATGGGCGACGACTCGGTGCCCAACATCACCGCCCGCGCCATCGTCGGCGGCTTCGCGCCCGCCGGTCAGGGCGAGCTGCTCGCCCCGTACGTGGACAAGTACTTCGCCGAGATCCCGGCCGTGTGGGAGCGCCGCTCGAGCGAGGTCGCCCAGACCGTCGTCATCGGCCTGTACCCGCACTGGGCGATCACCGAGGATGCCGTCACCAAGGCCGACGAGTTCCTGGCGGGCGACCACCCGCCCGCCCTCTACCGCCTGGTCTCCGAGGGCCGGGCCGGTATCGAACGTTCCCTGCGCGCACGGGAATTCGACGCCAAGTAATCGGTCGCCCGAGGGCCCGGTGCTGCGAGTTCGCCGCGCCGGGCCTTCGCGCTGTCCGAGCCCCGGCGTAATCGTGCGATTCGACGTCTCGATTACGCCGGGCTCGGCCTGCGTGTGTCGCTGCTGTGAGCAGATCTGCTGGGGGCAGCAGAAGCGGCGAATCACGGTGCGCGCGAGGCACCGTGGACGCATGGCACACGACGACAAGACTCCGATGTTCAGCTGGCGGGCCCGCGAACAACTGTTCGGGCGCCGCATCCTCGTGCTCGACGGTCCGCTCGACGACGACAACGGCACGCTGCTCATCACGCAGCTGCTGACCCTGGCGGCGCAATCGCCCGAGGCGCCGATCTCGCTGTGGATCCACTCCCCCGGCGGCTCGGTGCCGTCGATGCTCGCGATCCGCGACGTCATGCGGCTGGTTCCGTGCGAGGTGTCCACGCTCGCGCTCGGATTGGCGTGCAGCGCAGGGCAGTTCCTGCTGTCCTCGGGAACGCCGGGCCGCCGCTTCGCCCTGCCGCACGCCCGCATCCTGATGCACCAGGGCTCGGCGGGTATCGGTGGCAGCGCCGTGGAAGTCGAGGTGCAGGCCGACGATCTGCGCTACACCGTCGACACCGTCCTCGGGCTGATCGCCGCCGACACCGGCCAACCCTTCGACCGCGTCTACGAGGACTCCCTGCACGACCGCTGGTTCACCGCGACGCAAGCGCTCGAGTACGGATTCATCGACCACATCGTCGAATCGTTCGACCAGGTCGTCCCCAACCGCCACCGCATCGGCATCACTGCGTAAACCCCGCAGCAACAACCGATCACGCAAGCACATGGGTAACTCACCGGGCACGAGCCAACCCGACCCCATCACCAACCGCCTGCCGCCGACGCGATTCCCGCGGCAGACGAGCCCGGCCGAAATACGCGGAGAGGCGGAACAGCCATGACCAGCTACACGATCCCGAATGTCGTATCCCAGCATCGCGGTGGTGAGCGGATCACCGATATCTACTCGCACCTGCTCAGCGAGCGCATCGTCTACCTGGGCACACCCATCGATTCCGGTGTCGCCAACGCGCTCATCGCCCAGCTGCTGCACCTGGAATCGGACAGTCCCGGCCAGCCGATCAGCCTCTACATCAACTGCGAGGGCGGCGATCTGTCGGCGATGCTCGCCGTCTACGACACCATGAGTTTCATCAAGGCACCCGTGCACACCACCTGCGTCGGCCAGGCCATCGCGGTCGGCGCCGTCCTGCTGGCCGGCGGCGCGGCGGGTCATCGTTCGATGCTCCCGCACACCCGAATCGTGTTGCATCAGCCCGCGACTCGCGGTCAGGGCACCATCCCTGACCTGATCCTGCAGGCCGACGAGATCGTCCGGATGCGCGCGGCGATCGAAGCGATCCTGTCCAAGCACACCGGTCAGACACCGGAAACCCTGCGCCGCGACACCGACCGGGACCGGGTCTTCACCGCCGACACCGCCCTGGAGTACGGCCAGGGCGACCAGGTTCGCCACTCGCGCCAGAGACTCACACT
>NZ_JBHXMY010000648.1:0-3181 GCF_042720195.1 Nocardia sp. NPDC058497
ACGCGGGACTTGGGTTCGTAGTAGTCGGCCATCCACCCGCATCCCCAGGGGACACGCTTGCTCCCCCGCTTCGATCCCACGAACACTTCGCGACCCGCAACCTACCGCAGACCTCACGGCGCGCTGGCGCCACCGGTCGGGCGTCGGGTGAGCTGGTCATGCCGATCCGCCGGGAGCGTCGGTCCGTCGAGGCAGGCCAGCGCCGGGCAGATCCCCGCCCGGCGCCATCGCCGGCGCAGCAGCTCCAGTCCACGGGTCGCGAGCTCCATTCGGGCCTGCACCGCAGGATCGGTCGGGTCGTATTCGGCCTCGGTCAGAGCCGCGCGATCTTCTGAGGTCATACAGGGTTGGACGCGGTGGCCTGCGCTACGGCTCCCGGCATTTCGGACGGTTTTGAGGAATCGATGAAACCGGGGCACGCGCAGGGGACACACCCGTTTCGGCATGAGCGAGCGTTGCCCGGCTACCCGTGGGGAAGGCGAACGGGTTGCGGTACAACTCGATGCCCAACGCCAGGACCCAGCTTGCGCGGGCTGCAGCGGTGATCGAGGAGAAGTCATCGAGCATGTCGGTGAGGGTCGAACCGGGGTCATGGCGGGCCCGATTCTGTGGTGGGCGCGCTGGTCGGTGGTTCGCTCTCGCCAGCAGGCCGATCGGTTGGTGCGGAGGGCGGTGACCGGTGCGACGGCGGGGGATTGTTCTCGGCGTGTGGCGTGTCAAGTTCGTCGGCGTCGCGCAAGATGCGGCTGACGGCTGAGCGGCTGGGCCCGAGCTCGCGAGCGATCCGGCTGGCGTTGTGGCCGTGCACTCGATGACGGATCAGGATCTCGGTGACTGTCGCGGCCAGGCGGCGCCCGCGCGGATCACGGCGGCAGACACGGTCAGCGAGGGTCTCCAGATCGGGGTGCGCGTGTTCAGAGGCGGGTCCCGACCTCGCTGTAGCCGAAGAGACTGTGGACTCAGGCGAAGTATCCACGACAGGTGTCCGCACTCCGGAGTTCGTGCCTGGTCGTGCGGTCGCCGCGGCAACGAGATTGCCAGCAGCCGCGCGCACCGCGTCGGGCAGTTCGGTCGCTGTGCGCACAGCTGCAGAAGTGGCGTCGGATGTGCGCACGGTCAGGGAGGTGGGTGTGCGCACACCAGAGGGTTGACCGGGTGTGCGCACGGTCGCGGACTGGCCGTTGGGTGTGCGCACGGTGGTGGTCTGGTCGGTCGCTGTGCGCACAGCTGCAGAAGTGGCATCGGGTGTGCGCACGGTCGTGTTGGGCGTGCGCACGATCAGGGACGTCGGGGCGGGCTCGTCAGAGGGGAGGCCAGGTGTACTCACGGTCGTGGTCTTCTCGGTCGGCGTACGCAGACCAGACCGGTTCGAAGTCGACCCCGGCGATGAAGCCGGGAGTGGTTCGGACACTGGTCGTTCCACCCACCGCCCCGCCGCTGGGTGGTGTTCACCGGTGGCGGGTGAAGGGCGGTAGCGATCGTGGTGAGCTAGGGCGAGCAGGGCGATGGTCGATTGCGTCATCGATCCCTCGACGATCAGCGGCCACAGCCACGCTTCGGCAGCGGGCACACCCGCGGTGACGGCGAGCCCGCGCAGCGCGGTGAACGACATCCAGAACGCGGCACCAGCGATGACGACAGTGAGCGCGGTGGTGCTGCGGCGAGCCGCCACCGCGCCTCCGTCGATGCGAGCTAAGACAGTGACACCGTGTACCGCAGCCAGCAGTGCTAGTGGCGGGATGACCGCTACTGCCGTGGCGACCGCGGGCAGGATGCTGCTGTGGAGCAGGGCCTGCACGCCGTTGCCGACGATGCTGACGATGGCGGCGACCGCGAGTACGCACCAGAAGAAGATCCGTGCGTGACCGCGCTCGGGATCGTTGTCATCCGGGACCAGTAGGGCAGAAACCGGTGTCACGATCACTCCTTTCCGACAGAAGGATCAGGCCAGGCGCACCGGGTGGACTGGCTCAGATCTGGTGTGCGCGCGGCATAATGAGGTGGGAGAACCGGCGGGCATGGAGGACTCAATGCCCGGCAAGAACAGAGGCACCCGCATCGGCGGGGCCAAGGATGTGGTTCGCGCGCAGGTCGAGCGGGCACGGGCGCGGATGGATCAGCGTCGCGCCGATCAAAAGATCCGTGATCGTCGAGTGAGCGCGGCGGTGAAACAATTCGCCACCGCCTCGGCTGCAGTGACTGCACGCGAGGAAGCCCGGGACCGGCAGGTCATCGAGCTGCAACAACAAATTCAGGCCGCTCACGCCGCCGCTGCCGCAGCGATCACAGAACTGCGCGTGCAGCAGCGGACGGCTCTGACGCTGATGAAGGAGCAGGGCCAGACCGACAGTGACATCGCCGAACTTCTCGATCTGACCACCCGCCAGGTCCGCCAACTGTTGGTTGGGTCCCCGCGCACCAGCCCCGGTGCGGAACCATCCACGAAATCAGGCAGGCCTGTCGCCGAACCGGTCGATCTGCGTCGCGAAACGCTGACCGAGGAGAGTCAGAGCTGGGCGTAGCCGCCCGCAGACCAGACGGCCCAGCGAAAGTTCGGCGGTGACAGTGCCACTCGCGCGGGCACCGTCGGCTCTGGCGACACAGGCCAGAACACATGACCACACCTATGGCAGTAGAACGCGCTGCGCCACAACCGATCAGCAGCCGGTAAACCAGCGCGAACAGTGCGATTGCGACGCTTCGCTGCCCAGATCGACAGCACGACCAGCAATCCCGGCGCTGAGGTGCCTCCCACGAAGATGACGCCACCGACGATCCTGGCCAGGATGGAACCCGAGAGGTCTGCGAAAAGTGCGCCAATGGATGCGGCGAGCATCACGACCGCAGGGATCAGCAGCACGATGGCGATTCTGGTCCGACGCGACGTCGATTCTAAGCCAGGGTCACGGGCCAGACTGCGGGCGAGTGCGGTGGTGCGGGTGCGGGTGGTTGTCGAACGGGTGACCACCGGGATGACACCGTTGGTGGTGAATCCGACACCTGTGTGGGTGCCGTAGCCGACCTCAGTGGAGGCCCCGCCCGAGCAGATGGCTGGCACCGTTTGGACCTGGTCGAGATGGCGACAGGTCGGGCAGGTGAGATCGATGTCCATGCAGCTCCCCCTCGGCTGTGTGCGACGTCCAGGCACAAGTCAGTCATGCGATGCATCGATCAAACACCT
>NZ_JBHXMY010000649.1:0-3181 GCF_042720195.1 Nocardia sp. NPDC058497
CGGTGCTGCACTCCGTGCACGAGGGCCTGGTGGTGTTCGGGTCGAGTCCAGGGCCCGCCGAGGTGGTCAACGATCAGGCGCGCACACTGCTCGACCTGCCCGAGGGGCCGGTGCATCGCAGCGACCTGCCGACCTCGCTGCGGCAGATGCGCTGGGGCGTCGTGCGCGACGAGACGCACGTGACCACCGATCGGGTGCTGCTGGTCAACCAGGACGTGGTCAGCTGGGAGGGCCGCCCGATCGGCACCGTGCTCACCATCCGCGACCAGACCGAACTGCGCGCGGTCCTCGGCGAACTCGACTCGGTCCGTGGTTTCGCCGAGTCGCTGCGCGCCCAGGCGCACGAGGCGGCGAACCGGCTGCACACCGTCGTCACGATGGTCGAGCTGGGCCGCCCGGAGGAGGCCGTCGCCTTCGCCACCGCGGAACTGCAACTCTCACAGGTCCTCATCGACCGGCTGCTGTCCGCGGTGGGCGACGCGGCGCTAGCCGCGCTGCTGCTCGGCAAGGTCGACCAGGCGGCCGAGCGCGGGGTGAGCCTGGCCATCAGCGAGGACACCGCGCTGGACTCCACCGATCCGCTCTCGGCGCACGAGGCCGTCACCCTGGTCGGCAACCTCGTCGACAACGCGATCGACGCCGCCGCGGGCACCGTCGACAAGCGGGTGGAGGTGTCGGTGTGCCACCGCGACGGCGAACTGCTGGTGCGGGTCTCCGACAGCGGCCCAGGCATGTCGGCACAGATGTTCGTCCGCGCCGCCGAACGCGGCTACACCACCAAATCCGACCACGCCGGCCTCGGCTTGGCACTCGTGCACCGCCTCGTCGATCGGCACGGCGGCGCCATCACCACCACGGCCGCACCACACAGCGCGGTCATCGTTCGCATTCCGCTGAGGGAGAAAACATGATCCGCGTCCTGATCGTCGAGGACGAACCGCTGATCGCCCAGGCACACCGGGCCTACCTCGAGCGGCTCGACGGATTCGTCACCGGCGGTGTCGCGCACACCGGTCGCGACGCGCTCGCACTCGCCGCCGAGGCAATCGCCGACGGCCGGCCGTTCCACCTGGTCCTGATGGACATCGGCCTGCCCGACATCAGCGGACTCGAGGTCGCCGCAGCGCTCAACAGCCTCGAGCCGCGACCCGACGTCATCGCGATCACCTCGGCCCGCGAGCTGAACATGGTGCGCAGCGCCGTCGCCCACGGCGTGGTGCTGTACCTGCTCAAGCCCTTCACCTTCGCTGCGTTCCGCGAAAAGCTGGAGCGCTACCGCGATTTCGACACCGCACTCCCCGCGGGCGAGGCCGCCCTGTCGCAGTACGACATCGACCGCGCCCTCGGCGCACTACGCACCGCCGACCAGCGCGCGGGCGCACCGAAAGGCGTTGTGCAGCACACCCTCGAGGAGGTGTCGCGCGCGGTGCGCTCGGCCGAGGCAGGCATCACCGCGACCGACGCCGCGGCCGCCGTCGGCGTCTCCCGGATCACCGCCTGGCGCTACCTGGAAAAACTCGCCGACGACGGATTGGCCGAACGCCGAGCCGATTACGGCCGCGCCGGTCGCCCGAAGACCCGCTACCGCTGGCGCGCCGGCGCGTAACCGAGGTCAGGACAAGCGCTCCGCGCCGGCGAAGCATCGAGGTCTGGGGGGCGCGGGCGGGACTATTGGGATGGGCGATTGACGCGACCCCACACTGCAGGTCATCGCGGGGAGGTGCTATCCGCGCAGAATGACTCGAACGTTCTTATACCATTGATCTGATGGAGTTTCAAACAAGTGTTACCCTAGTGGAGGTTGCGACGCTTGTTTGACTATTTTGATAGATACATGTAATAGGAGGCGGGTGGGTGGTTGAAGATGCAATGTCCCAACTCATCCCGACACTACGACGAGCTGGATTGAGGGTCGCCGCCGGCACGGGGAAAGACCTGGTCCTGGCCGTGCCCGATCGTGGTCCCCGCCACGTCGACCTCAAGCTGGTGCACCACCGATTGGCGCGCGCCACCACCGCTCACGCCGGTCGCGGCGAGCGCCCGACCCTGTACGCGGCGCAGTCAGCCACCCCGGCCGTCGTGGTAGCTGCCCGGGCCGGCGAATACGATCTGGTTACCTTCGACCCACCACAGGTGATCGTTGCCGGCCATGTCTTCCTCGAGCCGGACCGCAACCAGAAGAACGAATATGTTCACCGCAACTCGGGTTGGGGAGCACAGGCCGTTCTGCGGACACTGGCGACCGCCAACGAGCCCCTGCATCAAACCGAACTCGCCCGGACGGTCGGTATCAGCCAACAGGCTGTATCCCAGGCACTCAAACGAGCCAAGGAGCATGTCACCCGCGAGGGGCACGGCTGGATAGCGAAAGAGGGCACCTTGCAGGTATGGCTCGCCCAATACCGAGGTCCCGGCGGCACAGTCACCCACTGGTACGGCCTCGACGACCCCGCCGAGCAAGCGCGGTCCGCCCTGGATCTACTCGACGAGCTCGACCTCACCGGGATCATCGGCGGAGACCTCGCCGCCGATCGCTACTCACCCTGGCAGCTTCCCGGCACTGTCCGGATGTATCTGCCCGAGCTCATCGACTTCACCCCTGCCGGGTTCTCCCCAGCGCAACCGGCAGGAGCAACCATGACCGTCGTGGTCCCGCAAGACCTGACCATTGCGCACGTCGCTGCTGCCCAGGCGCGCCCTTACGCAGGGCGGCACCTGATTACCGATCCGGCGATCACGCTGTGGGATCTGCTCCACGCCAGCACCACACCCACCGCGCAGGAAGCCGCACAGCACTTGACCACCGCAATCGCAACAGGATCTCTCGATGTCTGACCCGCGTGTGATCCACGTCCGGTCCACCAGTCGTGCGGCCGATCGAGGCTTTCGGGCACTTGCGGACTTGGCCACCGCCGCCGAACCTCTCGACGTCGGCGCCTACCGAGTCGTGGGCGGGCACATGGTACAACTGCTCCAGCACGCCTACCCGATACCCCACTGGCCATTGCGCGGCACTGCCGACGCCGACGCCGGCATGGCCCAGGAAACCCTCGTAGCCGTGGAACCACAACTGCACCAACGCATTCAAGAGTTGGGCTATACCCTCGCAGAAGGCAACCACTACACCCGCGAAGTATCCGGGGACCGCCTCGACATCGACATTCTGGTGCCTTCCTTCGGG
>NZ_JBHXMY010000650.1:0-3173 GCF_042720195.1 Nocardia sp. NPDC058497
CTCCCTTACTTTCGTGTGTTCGCGGCCCGGGCCGGTGGGGGGGGCGGCGCACTCGGGGTGGGGCGGCCGGCCCCCCACCCCCGCGAGCTCGCCGAGCAGCGCCGGGTCGGTGCCCAGTAGCGGGCGCGCCCACACAGGCGCGGTGGTCGCAGTCCACCGGTGTGCGGCGCGCTGGATCTGTCCGGCGAGGTCGGCCACGATCCGCTCGCGAGCAAGAACCGGTGCGGCGAGCTCCTCGTCGACACCGTGGTGGGGCAGACCTCGCGTCCAGTCAAGCGGTCCACGGCCGGCAGAATGCGCACCGGTGGGGTCCAACCGCCAATCCAATACCGCCGCTGGATCATCGGCGGTGTCGAGTTCGCGCGCGGCCGCAGCGGCACGCAGTGCGGCGACGGGATCTGCGCCGGTGAGCGCGATGAGCGCGAGGTGCTGGCGCAGGACCGGATAGGCGGGGGCGTCGGTCAGGTCGGGGTGGATCGTGTCTGCGACGCGATCGAGTTCGTCGAGGCGGTCGGCGCCGAGGGCGTGTTCGGCGGCCAGGCCGAGGGTGTCGAGGTAGATATCGACCGCTAGCCCGATGCGCAGGGCCGGGTCGAGGGCGTCACGAAGCTCGGTATGCGCGGACTTCTGCGCCCCGTCACGGGCCAGGACGCGCTGCAGTATCTCGACTGCGGTGCGCGGGTAGAGGGCGGGTTCGGTGTAGATCGAGCCTTCGGCGCCGTCGAGCGCGGTGACGATGTAGGCGTGGTTGGCGTGGATTCCGCGGGTCATCGCGACGTAGAACTGCTGTCGGGATTCGCGCCCGGACAACGCGACGTGACAGGTGTCGGCGGTGATTCCTTGGGCGGAATCGATCGTCGCGGCGTAGCCGAGGTGCACATGCGCGCGCACATACTCCACCGGTAGATGCACCGAATGCTCGCTGTCGACACCGCCACGGTGGTGCGAAACAGTCAGAGAACCGTCGTCGTGGACGTCGGTGACGGTCCAGGAGTAGCCGTTGCGGACCCAGTCGGTGTCACCGAAACGCAGCCGCGGGTTGTTGCGACGCGTGCGCACGGTGTCACCGACGGAGGCGCAAAGTCCGTCCGCGAGACCTACTTCGGCGTCCAGTGGTGTGCCGGTTCGGGCGAGTTTGTCGGTGCGGGCGCGCGCGTTGAGCGCGGTGACGACCTCGTGTGTTGGGGCCAGCATGACCGCGTCGCGACCGGCATGGTGGTCGGGGGCCCACGCTGTATAGGTGTTGTCGTAGACCGATCCCGTGTGCCCGGCGTGGATCCGATCGTTGTCCAGATACCACGCCAACGCCGCTGCGTCACCCTCGCGGAGGCCGATCGAAGCGGTCGCTTCACCGGTGGAGGCGAACCGGACGACATGGGAGAGCGTCACGGTCTGCTCGGGGGAGGCGGCGGCCATGTCGGTGTCGGCGCCGCCGGCTTCGATCGCTGGCAGCTGTCGGTCGTCGCCGATGCAGCGCACTGTCGCCCCGCGTGTGGACAGGAACTGCAGCAGGCGGAGGCGTGTGAGGTTGCCGAGCTTGACGTGTTCGTCGACGATCACCAGTGTTCGGTCGTCGATGTCGAGGACCCATTGCGGCAACGACGGCGTCCCGACCTGCTCCATCCCGGCAGCGATCTGGTTGGGGGAGTGACGGTAGATGACGTCGAGGAGTTTGTCGACGGTCTCGGCGCGGGTGCCGATTGACGCCCCGAGGACAGCGGCCGCGGCGGCGGTCGGTGCCATACCGAGGACGGTTCCGCCGGTGGAATGCCATGCGGCGGTAAGGACTTGCATCGCGGTCGTCTTCCCGGTGCCAGCCGGTGCGTTCGCGGTGTGGACTCGTAGTCCGGAGGTGGCGAAGGAGGAGATGACACCGACCTGGCCGGCATTGAGCGGCCGGTCCTGGTGCGCGGCATTGAACTGGGCGACTGCATCGGCAAGGAGTTCCGGGTCCAGGGTGCGGGCTCCGGGTTGCACCGACAATTCGATCAACGCCGCCTCGACCTCGAGGGTGGCTTCGGTGGTGTAGACCTGGGAATTCGGGCGAGCGTGGACCGAAGTGCCATCGCTGCGCTGCAACCACGCCGGAACTGCACGAAGCGCGGGTTCCTCGGTGAGGTCTGGATCACCGCGCGCAACCGCCGATCGCGGTGAGAGCGCGGCGGTAACGACTTTGTCGGGGACCCAGTCCCAGTCGGCAGGGTGGATCTTGCTGCGGAGTTGGCGTTCTACTTCGGCGCGCAGGTTGAACGGCCGCCACGTCGATCGCCGTTCCGACATCGCTGCCAGCGCCCGTTCGGCGGTCGCGGCGATGAACGCCGCATCAGGGGTCGGGCGAGGTATTGGCGGCACTGACAGCGTGTGCAGCACGAACTCCTCGACTGCCTCACGGCCACCGAGCAGGTCCGCAGCCTCGGCCGCCCAGATGTCGCGTTGCTGAGCATACGAGCCTGGAAGATGTTTGGCCGGACGGGTATTCAAGGTCGCCTGTTCAGCGAGCCCGTACACCTCTTTTGGTGTCGGTTCGCGCTGGTGACGGGCTTGGAAGTCGGCGGTGAGTTCGTCGAGGCGGGTGTTGATCGCGGTGGCGCGTTGCGACCAGGCGTGGATCAGTTCGGTGGGGACGCCGATGATTTCGCGGATCTGGACCTGGTGGATGTTGCGGTCGGCGCGGGTTTCGAATTGCAACCCCAGCGCGAGTTCGAGGTAGTGCTCGAGGCGGGAGTCATAGATTTCCGACACGGTGACCACGGCTTCGTGGAACAGGCGCGAGTCGATGGTGCGCCACTTGCCGTCCTTGGTGCGGACCTTGTTCGCGATCAGGACGTGGGTGTGCAGGTCGGGGTCGCCGGCACGGCTGTCGCGATGGGTGAAACACGCCGCCACCATCCCCTCGACCTCGACGTGGCGGACCCCGTTGCGCCCCAACCGGGTGTGCAAGCCGTTGCGTTCCAGCCACGTCAACGCATCCTTGATCGCTCGCCGATGGGCGGCCTCGATCCGGCGCCTCATGTCCGGCGGGGCGACCGCCCACAGCGCCGAAACACTCTTCACCGACGAGAAGGTGAGCTCAAGACCGGCCAGTGCGGTCTGGTTCACGCGCGAGTTCTTGGCCACCCATCCCGAGAGCTCGCTCGCGTTCAACGGGACGCGACCGGGGTCGATGATGAACA
>NZ_JBHXMY010000651.1:0-3164 GCF_042720195.1 Nocardia sp. NPDC058497
GGCCTCGGCGAAGGGGGGGAGTTAGCCGAGGCCCGCGTAGGGTCGGCCCGGGGGGGAGGGGCCGACGTGAACGATCCTACGCGATACGAGCGGAATTCGTGTACGCGCAACGGACCAGTTTCCGAAAATTTTCGGCGACCGTGGGCGAGGCGGGTGTCCGCACCGGGTGCTGGGGGCATCGGATCCGCCGGCCGGGCACCCGACAGTTGTCTTACTTCACGTGGAAAATGCTGGTACGCAATGCTTTACGAAAAAATGCCGGTGAACAGGTTCTTGTCGTACCGGCTGCCGTGCCCCGGATACCGGGGGCTTGCCTTTCGCGGCACGGCCGGAAAATCCGTCCGATTCGTCGCGTGTCGCAACGGCTCGGCATGTCGAACAAATCCGTACATCGGGGGAGCTGGACCCGGGAAAAGCGGGTGCGACTTGTCGGTGGGTATCGCAATACTGGGGCAACAGCGTTGAACTACGACATCAGGAGAATCATGCCCGACGCAATCGTCGCCGAGGGTCTGGTCAAACGGTACGGGCATCTCGTCGCCCTGGACGGGCTGGATCTGGCCGTTCCGGAAGGTACCGTCACCGCACTTCTCGGCCCCAATGGCGCGGGAAAGACCACGACTGTCCGCGTTCTCACCACGTTGCTCATCCCCGACGAGGGCAGTGCCACCGTCGCGGGGATCGACGTGCTCCACAATCCCCAGGCCCTGCGTTCCCGGATCGGCGCGTCCGGGCAGTACGCCGCCGTCGACGAATACCTCACCGGATTCGAGAATCTAGAAATGGTGGGCAGGCTCTATCACCTCGGCACACAGCGCAGTAAGGAACGCGCGCGCGAACTGCTCGACCGTTTCCGGCTCTCCGACGCCGCCGACCGGCCGGTGAAGGGCTATTCCGGCGGTATGCGCAGGCGCCTCGACCTGGCGGGCGCGCTGGTGGCCAATCCGCCGGTGCTGTTCCTCGACGAGCCGACCACCGGTCTCGACCCGCGGGCCCGGCTCGATCTGTGGGACGTCATCGAGGAACTCGTGGCGGGCGGCACCACGCTGCTGCTCACCACCCAGTACATGGACGAGGCCGATCGGCTGGCCGACTCGATCGCCGTCATCGACCACGGCAAGGTGATCGCCCGCGGCACCGCCGACGAACTCAAGGCCATCGTCGGCGGCGACCGCATCGAACTCACCGTCGCCACCGCCGATCAGCTCGGACCTGCCCAGCAGGCGCTGGCCGGGCTGGCCGACGGCGAGATCCACCTCGAACCCGGCCTGCGCCGGGTCACCGTTCCGGTGGCCAACGGCTCGCAGGACCTGGTCACCGCGATCGGCAGGCTCACCGAGCAGAAGGTGCTGATCAACGACGTCGCGCTGCGCAGGCCGTCGCTCGACGACGTCTTCCTCACCCTCACCGGGCACGAGGCCCAGGAACTCGTCAACGGCGACGCCGAGGCGCAGACCGTGGGGGACAAGGAAGGACAGAACCGATGAGCACCACGCTGAACAAAGCGGTGGACGTGCGGGGCCCCGGGCTCGGGGAACGGCTCTCGATGGTCGTCAGCGACAGCGTCACCATCGCCAAGCGCAATGTCATCAAGATCAAGCGCGTGCCCGACGTGCTGGTCTTCACGACGCTGTCGCCGATCATGTTCGTGCTGCTGTTCGCCTACATCTTCGGCTCGGCGATCCAGATCGAGGGCGTGGCGGGCGGCTATCGCGAATTCCTGATCGCGGGCATCTTCGCGCAGACCGTGGTCTTCGGCGCCACCTTCACCGGCGCCGGCCTGGCCGAGGACATGCAGAAGGGCATCATCGACCGGTTCCGGTCACTGCCGATGGCGCCGTCGGCGGTGCTGGTCGGCCGCACGATCAGCGACGTGGTGATCAACATCGTCAGCCTGGTCGTCATGTCGCTGACCGGCCTGGTCGTCGGCTGGCGGATCCGCGGGTCGTTCCTGGACGCGGTGCTGGCCTACGCGCTGATGCTGCTGTTCGCCTACGCGCTGTCGTGGATCATGGCGGTCGTCGGACTGCTCGTGCGCGCGCCCGAGGTGTTCAACAATGCCAGCTTCATGGTGATCTTCCCGCTGACGTTCATCTCGAACGCGTTCGTGCCGCTGGAAAACCTGCCGGGGCCGCTGCGCGTGTTCGCCGAATGGAACCCGGTATCCGCGCTCACCCAGGCCGTGCGCGACCTGTTCGGCAACACCAACCCGTTGGGTCCGCCCTCGGAGGCCTGGCCGATGCAGCACCCGGTGGCCACGACACTGATGTGGATCGTGGTGATCCTGATCGTGTTCGTGCCGCTGGCTCAGCTGCAGTACAAGAAGTCCGTCAGCCGCTGACGGTTCAGTGCGCGCCGGTCTCCGAGACGGGGGCCGGCGCGGCACCGTTGCGGGAGTAACCGAGGCGCGGCGGTTCGGCGGCGGGCTCGGGAAGTTGCGGACGCTTGCTGCGGGCCAGCAGGGCCAGGGCGCCTGCCCCGGCGATCGCGAGGGACGCGATGAGCGGGTTACGAAGCTTCATGCGACCACTCTACGAGACGCTCCCACGAGGTTCCTGGTGTCACGCTGCGGCCATGGCACCATGTTCGCGTGACCTCACCCAACCAGACGGCCGTGGCGACGCTGCACACCAACCACGGCGATATCAAGATCGCGCTTTTCGGTAACCACGCCCCGAAGACGGTGCGCAACTTCGTCGCTCTCGCCGACGGCAGCGCGCCCTACACCACCGAGAACGCCGGTGGCACGGACGCTGGCCCGTTCTACGACGGCGCCGTCTTCCACCGGGTGATGCCGGGTTTCATGATCCAGGGCGGCGACCCGACCGGCACCGGCCGCGGTGGGCCCGGCTACGAATTCGGCGACGAGTTCCACCCCGAATTGCGCTTCGACCGCGGCTACCTGCTGGCCATGGCCAATGCGGGGCCGGGCACCAACGGTTCGCAGTTCTTCATCACCGTCAGCGCGCAGCCGCACCTGAATCGCAAGCACTCGATCTTCGGCGAGGTGGTCGATCCCGATTCGCGCAAGGTCGTCGACGCGATCGCCGCGGTGAAGACCGATCGCAACGACCGCCCGGACGAGCCGGTCGTGATCTCCTCGGTCACCATCGGCTGATCGAGCCGTACACATCAGAAATACCCCCCCCGCCAGTGGGGGCGGG
>NZ_JBHXMY010000652.1:0-3143 GCF_042720195.1 Nocardia sp. NPDC058497
CCCTTGGCTGGAGTGGCCGGGATCGGTCGGCCTGAGCGGAGGCGATGTCGGTGGGTGGAATCGGGGCCTCGTTCGATCCGGATCGGATCGCCGGGTTGCAGGGGCGGACCGGGGCGGGAACGCCTGCCAAGCGGGCGGGCACCAGGGTCTGGGCCCGGGCCGCGGTGGTGATCCTCGGATTCGTCGGGTCGCTGTACGTGATCGAGGGCATCGACGCGGTGCTCTCCCACGATCGCCCCGCCGGAGCGCCGGGTCAGCTCGACGCGGGCGGGATCGAGCCGCGCGCGGCCGACGGGCTCGACGGCATCCTCTGGGCGCCGCTGCTGCACGGCGGCTGGGACCACCTGATGGCCAACACCCTGCCGCTGCTCATCCTCGGTTTCCTCGTCCTGCTGTCGGGGATCGGGCGTGGCATCGCGGCGACGGCGATCATCTGGGTGGTCGCCGGGGTCGGCACCTGGCTGACCGGCTCGTCGGGCAGCGTGCACGTGGGCGCGTCGTCGCTGGTCTTCGGCTGGCTGACCTATCTGATCTGCCGCGGGTGGTTCGCCCGCAATGTGGGGCAGATCGTGCTCGGCGTGGTGATCTTCCTGCTGTACGGCTCCATGCTGTGGGGCGTGCTGCCCAGCGACCCCCTAATTTCTTGGCAGGGACATCTTTTCGGGGCGGTGGGTGGAGTCCTCGCGGGCTGGGTACTCTCTGGTGATGAACGTCGACGCCGCCGTGGAGCATCGGCAGGCCGCGCAGTACCTACGCGGTAGCCGGGGATCCGGTCTGGAAAATGGGGGGATCCTGCATTGAGCACCAGCACGTCGTGGCAGCATGGGGGCATGCGCCTTACCGTCCTCGGGTGCTCGGGCAGCGTGTCCGGCCCGGACTCCCCAGCGTCGGGCTATCTGCTGACCGGCCCTGACATGAGGCCCACCGTCATCGACTTCGGTCCCGGCGTCTTCGGGGCGCTGCAGAAGTACATGAACCCGGGTGACATCGACATCTTCCTCACCCATCTGCACGCCGATCACTGCCTCGATCTGCCCGCGCTGCTGGTGTGGCGCCGCTACCACCCGAACCCGCCGCAGGGTCAGGCAGTGGTGCGCGGTCCCTCCGACGCCGCGCTGCGCATCGGCAACGCCTCCGCCGAGATCGGCGGCGAGACCGACGACTGGTCCGATGTGATCGACTCGCAGGCCTGGGTCGAGAACGTCCCGGTGCCGTTCGGCCCCGGCCACACGGTCGAGGCCCGCCGGATGTACCACCCGCCGGAGTCCTACGGCCTGCGGATCACCGCCGCCGACGGCCGCGTGTTCGTCTACACCGGCGACACCGCGATGTGCGATGCCGTGGTCGACCTGGCGCAGGGCGCCGACGTGCTGATGGCGGAAGCCTCGTGGACCCACGATCCGGCCAATCGCCCACCCGGCATTCACCTTTCGGGCACCGAGGCGGGCGAGATCGCCACCCGCGCCGGCGCCAAGGAACTCCTGCTCACCCACATTCCCCCGTGGACCTCACGCGAGGACGTCATCGCCGAGGCCAAGGCCGCCTTCTCCGGCCCGGTCCACGCGGTGTCCCCGGGCGAAACCTTCGACCTCTAGCCGAACTGGCCGGGCCACAAGGGGGCCGCGAACACATGCCCGCGAAGGCGGGCATAATCCAACACTGTGTCGAGACGAGCCGATGGCAGGGCGGATGACGAACTCCGCGAGGTAAGGATCACCCGTGGCTTCACCACGCATCCGGCGGGATCGGTGCTGGTCGAGTTCGGGCAGACCAGGGTGATGTGCACGGCCAGCGTCACCGAGGGTGTGCCGCCGTGGCGCCGGGATTCCGGGCTGGGCTGGCTCACCGCGGAATACGCGATGCTGCCCGCCGCCACCCACACTCGCAGCGGGCGTGAGTCGGTGAAGGGCAAGGTCGGCGGGCGCACCCAGGAGATCAGCAGGCTGATCGGCCGTTCGCTGCGCGCCTGCATCGACCTGGCCGCCCTCGGCGAGAACACCATCGCTCTCGACTGCGACGTGCTGCAGGCCGACGGCGGCACCCGCACCGCCGCGATCACCGGCGCGTACGTGGCGCTCTCGGACGCGGTGACCTATCTGGCCGCCGCGGGCAAACTGGCCGACCCGCAGCCGATCTCGTGCATGATCGCCGCGGTGAGCGTCGGCGTGGTCGACGGCAGGGTGCGCCTCGACCTGCCGTACGAGGAGGACTCGCGCGCCGAGGTCGACATGAACGTGGTCGCCACCGACACCGGCACCCTGGTCGAGATCCAGGGCACCGGCGAGGGCGCGACGTTCCCGCGCTCGACCCTGGACAAGCTGCTGGACTCGGCGCTGGCCGGGTGCGAGCAGCTGTTCGCGGTCCAGCGGGAGGCGCTGGCGCTGCCCTACCCGGGCGAGCTGCCCGAGCCGGCCGCGAAGAAGTAGCCGTGGCCGTGCGTGTGCTGGTCGCCAGCCGGAATGCCAAGAAGCTGAAGGAATTGCGCCGGATCCTCGACGAGGCGGGCGTGGCCGGGATCGACCTGGTCAGCCTTGCCGACGTGCCGCCGTACGAGGAGGCGCCCGAGACCGGCGCCACCTTCGAGGAGAACGCGATCGCCAAGGCCCGTGACGGTGCCGTCGCCACCGGATTGCCATGTGTGGCGGACGATTCCGGGATCGAGGTGGACGCGCTCAACGGCATGCCCGGTGTGCTCTCGGCGCGCTGGTCCGGCCGCCACGGTGACGACGCCGCCAACAACGCGTTGCTGCTCGGCCAGCTCGGCGACGTCCCCGACGAACGCCGCGGCGCCGCCTTCGTCTCCACCTGCGCCCTGGTCCTGCCCGACGGCACCACCACCGTGGTCCGCGGCGAATGGCGCGGCACCATCGCCCGCGAACCCGCGGGCGACGGCGGCTTCGGCTACGACCCGCTGTTCCTCCCCGAGGGCGGCACCGGCAGCGCGGCCGAACTCACCCCCGCCGAGAAGGACGCCGTCTCCCACCGCGGCCGCGCCCTCACCCAGCTCATCCCCGCGCTGGCCGCCCTGGCCTGAGCCAGCTGATCAAGATCACCACGCGCTGGTGGCGGAGGCTACTCGGCCGGTGCTCACACCAGAGCGTGGTGATCAGGCGTCCAGCGAAACAACAACGCCGCCGCTCCGG
>NZ_JBHXMY010000653.1:0-3141 GCF_042720195.1 Nocardia sp. NPDC058497
CGCGTATGAGCTGCGGCTGACCCGTAACTCCGTGGCGGAGAACAAATCCGCCGACTATGTGCGCACGGCGACGGCGAAGGGACTCGGCCGCCGCCGTGTGGTGACCGTGCATATCCTGCGGAATTCGATGATCCCGGTGGTCACCTTTCTCGGCGCGGATCTCGGCGCGCTGATGGCGGGCGCCATCGTCACCGAGGGCATCTTCAATATTCCCGGCGTCGGCGGCACCGTGTACCAGGCGATCATCCGCGGCGAGCCACCGACGGTGGTGTCGTTCGTGACGGTGCTAGTCGTGGTGTTCCTGCTGATGAACCTGTTCATCGACCTGCTCTACGCCGCGCTCGACCCGAGGATCCGTTATGCATGAGAGCCAACAGCATTTCGTGGCCCCCGCCGACGAGGTGGAGGTGCTGGCCACCGACCGGGTGGTCGACACCGGCACCCCGACCAGCATCTGGGGCGACGCGTGGCGTCGGTTGCGCCGCAATCCGGTGTTCCTGGTCGCGGTCGTACTGATCGTGCTGGTGCTGCTGGTCGTGGTGTGGCCGTCGCTGTTCACCAGCCAGGACCCGAAGCAGTGCTTCGGCGAGTTCGGCATGGACAGCCCACGCCCCGGCCATCCGTTCGGGTTCGACAAGCAGGGTTGTGACGTCTACGCGCGCACGATCTACGGTGCGCGGGCCTCGGTCAGTGTCGGCATCGGAGCGGCGATGCTGTTCCTGCTGGTCGGCGGGGTGCTCGGGGCGCTGTCGGGGTTCTACGGCGGCTTCCTCGACACCGTGGTCTCCAGGATCGCCGAGATCTTCTTCGCCATTCCGATGGTGCTGGCGGCGATCGTGCTGTTGCAGCTGCTGCGACCGACGACGGTGCTGACGGTGATCCTGATCCTCGTCGCGTTCACCTGGCCGCAGGCGGCCCGCATCGCCCGTGGCGCGGTGATCGAGGCCAAGAACAGCGAATACGTCACCGCTGCCAAGGCTTTGGGTGTGTCGCGGTTGGGCACCTTGGTGCGGCACGTGCTCCCGAACGCGGCGGGCCCGTTGATCGTGGTCGCCACGCTGTGGCTCGGCGTCTTCATCGTCACCGAGGCGACGCTGTCGTTCCTCGGCGTCGGCCTGCCGCCCGACATCGTGTCCTGGGGCGCCGATATCGCCCGCGCGAAGTACGAGATCCGTACCTCGCCGATCCTGTTCTACCCGGCGGCCGCGCTGGCCGTCACCGTGCTGAGCTTCATCCTGCTCGGTGACGCGGTGCGCGACGCGCTCGATCCGAAGGAGCGCACCCGATGAGCGACGGCACACCGCTGCTGGAGATCCGCGATCTGGATGTCGGCTTCACCACCGACGGCAAGCCGGTGCCCGCGGTACGCGGGGTGAATCTCACCGTCTTCCCCGGTCAGACCGTCGCCATCGTCGGCGAGTCGGGGTCGGGCAAGTCGACGACCGCACACGCGATCATCGACCTGCTGCCCGGCACCGGCAAGGTGACCGGCGGGCAGATCCTCTTCGACGGCAAGGACCTCACCAAGGCCTCGGAAAAGGAGATCGTCGCGATCCGTGGCAGCGGCATCGGCCTGGTGCCGCAGGACCCGATGTCGAATCTGAACCCGGTGTGGAAGATCGGCTTCCAGATCAGGGAGACACTGGTCGCCAACGGCATCGCCACCGGAGACGCGGCCCGCGAGCGCTCGGTGGAGCTGCTCGCCGAGGCGGGGATGTCGGACGCGCGGCGGCGGATGAACCAGTACCCGCACGAGTTCTCCGGGGGCATGCGCCAGCGCGCGCTCATCGCGATCGGGCTCTCGTGCAGGCCGAAACTGCTGATCGCCGACGAGCCGACCTCGGCGCTGGACGTCACCGTGCAGCGGCAGATCCTGGGCCACCTCGAACAGCTCACCAGCGAGCTCGGCACCGCGGTGCTGCTGATCACCCACGACCTCGGCCTGGCCGCGGAACGGGCCGAGCATCTGGTGGTGATGTATCGCGGCCGGGTCGTGGAATCCGGTCCGGCACTGCAGATCCTGCGCGATCCGCAGCACGCGTACACCAAGAAGCTGGTGAACTCGGCGCCCTCGCTGGCGGCGCAGCGGATGTCGTCCTCGCGGCAGCGGGCCGCCGTGCGCGCACAGGCTGTCGAGGTGGCCGAGGCCGGGGACTCGATCGGCGACACCGTGCTGGAAGTGCGGGACCTGACCAAGGCGTTCAAGATTCGCGGCAAGCGGCCGTGGCAGTCCACGGACTTCGTGGCCGTCGACGACGTGAGCTTCACCGTCGAACGTGGCACGACCACCGCGATCGTCGGTGAGTCCGGCTCGGGTAAGTCGACCATCGCGCAGATGGTCCTCGGTCTGCTGGAACCCACCTCGGGCACGGTCGCCTTCGACGGCAAGGACGTCGCGAAGCTGGACACCAAGGGCGCGTTCGCCTTCCGTCGCCGGGTGCAGCCGATCTTCCAGAACCCGTACGGCTCGCTCGACCCGATGTACTCGATCTACCGCACCATCGAGGAGCCGCTGCGGGTGCACAAGATCGGCACCGCCAAGGAGCGGGAGGCGGTGGTGCGCGACCTGCTCGACAAGGTGTCGCTGCCGTCGTCGGTAATGCGGCGCTATCCCAACGAGCTGTCCGGCGGGCAGCGTCAGCGGGTCGCGATCGCGCGGGCGCTGGCCCTGTCGCCCGAGCTGGTGGTCTGCGACGAGGCGGTCTCGGCGCTCGACGTGCTGGTCCAGGCGCAGATCCTCACCCTGCTCAACGACCTGCAGGCCGAGCTGGGGCTGACGTATCTGTTCATCACCCATGACCTGGCCGTCGTCCGGCAGATCGCGGACAACGTGCTGGTCATGCGGGAGGGCAAGGTGGTGGAGGCCGCCACCACCGACGAGGTGTTCGCCGCGCCGCGGGAGGAGTACACGCGGGCCCTGCTCGAGGCGATTCCCGGGCGGGAGTTGCTCACGGGGTAATCGAGCGTCGAACCAGAGGCCTCGGCGAAGTGCAGTTCGCCACGTGCCCGCGGGGATGGCTCGCCCGGGACATGGTGTCGTGCAGGATCAGACCAGCCGAGTCCTCGGCGCAGGTCTATCGCGACGGCGTCCGCCCGTGTACCAGGGCGAATCCACCGCGAAGGCGCAGCTCACCGGCGTAC
>NZ_JBHXMY010000654.1:0-3103 GCF_042720195.1 Nocardia sp. NPDC058497
ACCACATCGAGACCTAGGGCGTCTGGGTGCGCGGCACCCTGGTGCCGGGTACACGGGAGGCGATCGAGGAACTGCGCGACCTGGGTGGGGTGTGGGTTCCGGTCGGGTGATCGGTGCCGGTCGCCGTGGCGGCGACCGGCTATCCGGGTCAGCCCGCGGCGGCGGCGCGGAAGACGTCCAGGGCTTCCTCGCCCAGATGCGGGCCACTGACCTCGACCGGCACGGTCGAGGTGGCGACCAGGTCGGCGCAGGTCAGCGCGAAAGTTGGCTTACCGGGCAGGATCTGCCCGAATTCGGCGGCCGCCGCGGCGAAGACGATCCGCCCGACCTGCGCCCACACCATGGCGGCGGCGCACATCGGACAGGGCTCGCCGCTCGCGTACACGGTCGAGCCGCGCAACGCCTCGGCCCGTCCCGCGGCGGTGGCGGTGGTGATCGCGACCAGTTCGGCGTGGGTGGTGACGTCGCCGGTGGTGCTCACCGCGTTCGTGCCCTCGGCGAGCACGCGGCCGTCACGGTCGACGGCGACCGCCCCGAAGGGCCGGTCTCCGCGCGCCGCGGCCTGACCGGCGAGGTCGATGGCGCGACGCAGGTGGGTGATGTCGATCTCGGTGAGTGCGGTCATGTCGCGAGGTCCACTTCCGTTCCGATGCCGTTGGCGCGAGCCCTGTCGATGATCAGGCGGGCGGCTGCCAGGTCCTGCGGGCCGACCGCGTTGCCCAGTGGTGCCGATCGAGTCTACGACCACCGCCGCCCCCGCTCACGGATGGTGTTCCGCCGCTCGGGCCGCTGAGCGCAGGGCGATGCGGGCGGCGTGGATGGCGGGGTGGGCGGCCGTGCCGTTGCGGTAGGCCAGGTGGGTGTGGCGGCGGGTCGACAAGGGTGTGAGGGCGACATCGTCGGGTGGGGAGTGCAGGGCTAGGGCGGGCACGATCGCGGTGCCCGCGTCGGCGGCGACCAAGGCCAGGACCGTGTCGAAGTCGTCGGCGTGGTGGCGGATGTGGGGCGTGAAACCCGCTGCCTGGCAGGCGCGGAGGGTGACGGTGTGGCAGAGGGTGCCGGGTGTGCCCGCGATCCACGGGGATTCGAGATGGGCGCGCAGAGGTTCGGTGTCCGGGAACGGGTTTCGGGTGGCGAGGTAGACCGTCTCGGTGTGCAGGGGCTCGGTGTGGATGGCGGGGTCGGGGGTGGCGGGGACCAGGTCGTAGTCGTGGGTGAGGGCGATGTCGAGGGCACCCGCGCGCAGGGCGTCGGGGACCTCGGCCGGGTCGATCTCGGTGACCGTGAGCTCGAGGCGGGGATGGTCGGTGCTCAGGGCGACCAGGGCGGGGGACAGGAGCGTGCGGGCGGCGGTGGGGAAGGCGCCGATCCGCAGGGTTCCGACGAGTTCGTCTCGGGCGCCCGCCAATTCGGCATCGGCGCGTTCGAGGGCGGCGAGGATCGTTTCGGTGTGGCCGACGAGCAGGTGCGCGGCCGGTGTGAGAGTGACGCGGCGACCCGTGCGTTGCAGGAGGGGCACGCCCGCCTCGCGTTCGAGGGCAGTGAGCTGTTGCGACACGGCCGATGGCGTGTAGCTGAGCGCGTCGGCGACCGCGGCGATGGTGCCGCGGTGGGCGAGTTCGCGCAGCAGGCGGAGCTTGCGGACGTCCAGCATCAGTTCAGCTTACGTTCGACATTATGAATGTGAACTGGACCTGATGTGTCGGCGGCTCGACGATAGGAATCATGACATCGCCGCAGGGTTTGTTCGTCCCCATGATCACGCCGTTCACCGCCGACGGCGCCCTCGCTCCCGCTGCCCTGGAACGGCACGCGCACAGCGTCCTCGACGCGGGCGCGACCGGACTCGTCGCCTTGGGCACCACCGCCGAGCCGTCGGCGCTGACCGCCGGCGAACGGGACCGCGTCCTCGACCTCTGCGCCGCCGTATGCGCCGAACGGAACGCGCCGCTGATCGTCTGCGCCGGCGGCAACGCGACCGCGGAATCGGTCAGGGCCGTCGGCGAATTGCGGCACCCGGTCGCGGGTGTGCTCGCGGTGGTTCCCTACTACGTGCGCCCGAGTGAGGAGGGCGTGGTCGCGCACTTCACCGCGCTGGCGGCGGCCAGCCCGGCCCCGCTCTACGTCTACGACGTGCCCTACCGCACCGCGCGCCCACTCAGCGGGGAGACGCTGGTGCGGCTCGCGAACATTCCGAACATCGCCGGGTTCAAGCACTCGGTCGGCGGTGTGGACGCGGCCAGTGTCGAACTGATGGCACGCGCCGGATCCAGTACGACGGTGCTGTGTGGCGACGACCGGTTCGCCTCGGCCCTGCTCGCGCTCGGCGCGCGGGGCGGCATCCTCGCCGCGGCCAATGTCGCGCCCGCAGAGTACGCGGAGTTGATTGACGCCTGGCTCGCCGGTGACGTGGCGCGGGGCCGCGAGATCGGTCATCGCCTCGACGCGCTCGGCGCCGCCCTGTTCGCCGAACCCAACCCGACGGTCATCAAAGCGGTGCTGGCCGAGCGCGGGCAGATCCCCAGCGCGGCGGTCCGGTTGCCGCTTCTGCCCGCTTCGCCCGATTCGACGACGGCGGCGCTGCGGGCCGCCGATGCCGCGGCGGCCGCTCCCGTGTGACACGAGATCACGAACAATAAATTTCGCTGGTCTTCGGCGAATAAAGATGCCAGGCTCAAGCGGTGACGAAACCTCCGGATATCGGCGCCGCTGCCGATCCCACCTCCGACAAGCTGGACGCCGCCGTACTCAAAGTGGCAGGCGTGGTCGTCCTCGGTGCCGTGATGTCGATCCTCGACATCACCGTGGTCACCGTCGCGATTCCGACATTCATGGCGGACTTCCAGGCCTCCGTCGAGGTCGTCGCCTGGACCATGACCGGCTACACCCTGGCGCTGGCCTCGGTCATCCCGATGACGGGGTGGGCGGCCGACCGCTTCGGCACCAAACGCCTCTATATGGCGGCGCTGACCTTCTTCATCATCGGGTCGGTGCTGTGTTCGATGGCGTGGAGTATCGAGTCGCTGGTGGCGTTACCCCGGAACCACGGCCACCGGGGGGGCCAGGAAAATTCCCGCGGCCAGTCAAATAATAACCCAGCCCC
>NZ_JBHXMY010000655.1:0-3101 GCF_042720195.1 Nocardia sp. NPDC058497
GCCGCCACTCCCCCTCTCGCGCGGCGGGGCGCTGTCTCGCCCGGTGCTCGCGCGGGGCTACGAGGCCCCGCGGCGCCGGCCGCTGGAGACTCTGCCGGACGTGCGCTCCAAGACTCCCTCGCTGCGCACCGATCTGTTCATGCTGGTCCTGGCGATCATCTCGGTGGCCCTGGTCGTGTGGATCACCTTCTTCCCGGTCTCGGACGTGACCTATCGCGCGATCGTGATCACCGACTGGACGATCTGCGGAATCTTCCTGATCGAGTTCCTGTGGCGCTGGCGGCGCGCGGGCTGGCCGTGGTCGTTCCCGTTCGTCTACTGGTACGAAGTGCTCGGCATGATCCCGGTGACCAGCCCGATCTTTCGCAGTTTCCGGTTGCTGCGGATCGTGGTGATCCTGATCCGGCTCGGCCGCGTCGCCGACCGGGCACTCGGTGAGCGGGTCACCGCGACGATCGTGAACCGGTTCGTCGGCACCATCGTCGACGTCATCAAGCGCCCGATGACCATCGCGATCCTCGACGAGGTCTCCAAGGTCCTGCGCGCGGGCCACTACACCAAGAACATCGCCGCGGCGCTGGAGGAGAACCACGCCGAGGTCGACCAGATGATCGTCGACCTGATCAAGAACGATCCGCAGACCGGCAAGCTGCGCTACGTCCCGTTCCACGACGACATCATCCGGCTGGTCGCCGACACCGTGTACCGGATGCTGCGCCAGCTGCTCGACGACCCGCGCACCGACGAACTCGTCGCCGACATGCTGCGCGAGAACCTGGACCAGATCAACGACGCGGTCCGCGCCGGAGTGCGGGTGCCGCCGTCGCATCGAGGGGCGACACCCGCCGAGCACGGCGTGCGCCACCACCTCTCGCAGATCAAGCGTGTCTGATCTCGTCGCGCGGCTGGGCGTAGCGGACCGTCTCGAAGATCACGAGCAGGGCCAGCACCGCGCAGAGCACCGCGAGTGCGGCCAGCGCGGGCAGATTCGTCGCCACCGGGATCAGTGCGACCAGGACCACCGCGGTGACCACCCGGGCGATCGACACCGACTTGGTCGCGTAGTACTTCGCCGCGACAACGCCGAGCAGGAACAGCGCCGGCCCGACGAAGAGCGCGGCGAGCGGAATGCCGTGTAGCGCGTCGGTCAGCGTGTGGGTCGTGGCGTCGCCCACGTAGTACAGCACCTTCTTCAACCCGAGCGAGAGCGCGATGACGCCGGCGATCATCGGGAAATGCCCGTAGGTGTAGCTGCGCTGCGCGATCTTGATCTGATGCGCGCCCCTGGCGTGGGCGAAGGCGTGCTCGATCGAGATCGCCGCGACGTCGAAGTACAGCCACCACAGCAGGCCCGACACCGCGAGCCCGAGCATCGAGCCCAGCGCGATCGGCCACGAGATCGGCAGCCCGGCCACCCCGATGCCGATCGAGACGATGGACTCACCGAGCGCGATGATGACGATCAGCCCGTAGCGCTCGGCGAAGTGCGAGGCCGAGTTGATCCGCCAGTCGGTGCCGGCGAACCAGGTCCAGACCATGTCGCCGACGATCGCGGCGAGCCACAGCACGATCTGGGTGAGGCCCTTGGTCATCGCGGCGATGACGAGCAGCGAGGTACCGAGGGTGATCGAGCCGAGCGCCCAGCGCAGCACCTGTCCGCGCAGCTGGGAGTCCTCGGCGCTGATCACCCAGAAGATCGAGACGTGCACCAGCCGCACCACCAGGTAGGCGATGGCGAAGACGAGCGGACCGAACCACCCGCCGCTCAGGTCCTCGAACGCCTCGGGAATGGTCAGTGCCGCGATGAACGCCCCGCCCATCGCGACGAACATCGCCACCCTGGCCATGCCCTCGTCGGCCCGCACGACATTGCCGAGCCAGGAATAGGCGATCCACAGCCACCACATCAGCGCCAAGACCAGCGCGGCGTGGACCACATTGGTCGGGGTGGGGTTGCCGGCGGCCAGCGCGGTGACCATCGTGAAGGCGAAGACGATCACGAGGTCGAAGAACAGTTCGAGCTGGGTCACCGAGGCGCCTGCCTCCACCCGCTGGAACCGAACCCGTCGAGTACCGATCATGCGCTTATCGTCGCACCGTGCCCCGTTGTCCGCGCGGAACGAATGTTCACTTTCGCCGTCGGCGCAACTCAGCCGACGCGGTACCCGTTGACTTCGGGATACCGTTCGGCGAAGTCGATGAAGTTCGCGACGGCCTCCTCGTTCGCCTTGCGCAGCGAGCGGTTGAACAGAATGCCGGGGATGGGCAGCGGCAGCTGCAGTTCGACGTGATAGTCGACCTCGGTGCCCTCCGGCCCCTCGACCAGGTCGAACGAGCCGCCGCCCTTGGAACCGCGGCTGCTGTCGACGACGTCCCAGGACACCCGGTTGTGTTCCCAGAAGTATTCGAGGACCTGGTCGTCGGAGTTGCTCATGAAGTGCGCGGTGACGAACACCCGGCGCGGCCTGCCGTCGGCGTCGCGCGGGCCGACGCGGACGTCGCTGTAGGAGGTCGACCATTCCCCTAGTAGGTCGACGGCCAGCAGCGCATCCATGACCTGGTCGATGTGAGCATCAACGGTGAATCGGATGTCGATCTTCGAGCGCATCTTTTGTCTATCCTCCGAACCCCCGCTGTCTTCGCGCCCGATTGTGCACAGTCGTACCAGTGATCGTCAACACGTCTACGGTCTGGACAAATGACCGGGTCAGCCGCGTATCGCCCGCTCGACGGCGGTTTCGATCAATTCCATGCTCTGTTGCTCGGTGAAGATTCCGGGCAGTGTGAGATGTTCGACAATCAGCCAGTTCAGTGCTAGATACAGCAGGAGTACCGACGCCTCGTCGCCCGGCTGGCCGGACGCCAGATGGTTGCGGACGTTGAAGTCGATGTCGGCGCGGACCCGTTCGGTCAGCACCTCGCGCAGCTCGGGACGCCGGGTCGCCTCCAGCCGCAATTCGAGCAGCGCGAGGTAGGCGGTGCGGTGCGATTCGAGCCGGCTGACGACCTCCTTCATCAGCTCCTTGATGTTCTCGACCGACTTCGGGCCTTCGCTGACCAGCGCCATCGTCTCCTCGGTCGGCTGGACCACCTCGTAGAAG
>NZ_JBHXMY010000656.1:0-3099 GCF_042720195.1 Nocardia sp. NPDC058497
ATGCCGAGCGCGCCGACACTCACCCCCCCCCCCCCCCCGCCGGCGGGGGGGTTTTGCGGGCGCACCACCTCCGGTCGTGCCGGCTCGTCAGAACAGGGTGAGTGTCCCGGACGGCGCTGCCGGCTCGACCGGCTTCCCCGTGGTCCGCGGTCTGGTGGTTTCGGCTTGCGCCGGGCGGGCGGCGGCCTCGCGTGCGGCCGCGCCTGCCAGTGTGTCGGCTTGTTCGTTGAAATAGTTGCCCACGTGCCCGCGGACCCAGCGGAAGCGCACCGGACCCTCGCGCCGGGTGATGGCCCGGTCGATCTGTTTGATGATCTCGACGTTCTTCACCGCGCCGCCGGTGGAGGTGCGCCAGCCGTTGCGCCGCCAGCTGCCGATCCACTCGGAGGCGCACTTGATGGCGTACTGGGAATCGCTCTCGATGAGCATCGGCTCGGCGCCGGGGTGGGCGAGGATGGCTTCCAATACCGCGCGCAGTTCGGCGATCTGGTTGGTACCGCTGACCGCTCCCCCGCTGTCGGCGGGACCCTGGTGATTCACCCAGGCCCAGCCGATGGCACCACCGGGATTGCGCAGGCAGGACCCGTCGGTGCTCACGATGATCATGACCGCCACCCTAGGCGATGCGGCCGACAAGATCGGTACCGTGGAATGCCTCTATCTCCCTTCGCAACCGCGACTCCGTACGGCGCAGTGCCGATCTCGCGGCCGCGTCTACGAGGCCATGGCACAGGCGGCCGAACACACCGCGTGGTGGTGGATAGTCGGCTTCGGAGGTCAGCACCGACCGTTCGTAGCCGAGTGGGTCGAACCGTAGTGTCACGGTTCCGTATACCCGCCCACGCAGGGTATACCCGATCACCGCATTGCGCCGGTATTCGGTGATCTCGCAGGTGGTTCGGAGCGGAATCACCCCGAACAGGCGGACTTTCATCGCGAAGGCGGCGCCGAGTCCCCGGTCGGGTTCGCCCGCGGGCTCGATGCCGGTGACGCCGGACATCCAGTGCGGGACGAAGCGGAAGTTCTCGGCGTAGGCGAAGGCGACGTCGACCGGTGCGCCGACGTCACACGCATACTTGATGTGGCCCATCGGCCCTCCCTGATGACGGATGGCCCCAAAATTACTACAAATCTCCTCTTTATTCGCCGGAATGGCGGTCAGAGCTGGTCGACGAGGTATTCCGCGATCGGCATCGCCGAGGTAGCCGCCGGCGAGGGCGCGTTGAGGACGTGAATCGAGCGCGGTGTCCGCTCGATCAGGAAGTCGTGCACAAGGGTGCCGTCGCGCAGCACCGCCTGCGCCCTGATCCCCGCGCGATGCGGCAGCAGGTCGGCTGACATGAGTTCTGGGCAGTACTTGCGGCATTCGGCGAGGTAGCCGCGCTTGAACAGCGAATTGCGCAGCTCGCGTGCGCCGGTCCGGACGTGGTTGCGGGCCACCCGATGAAAACCGGGGAAACTCAGCACGTCGACGGCGTCGCGCACATCGACGCTGCCCTTGGGGTAGCCCTCTCTGGACAGCCCGAGTACCGCGTTCGGCCCGACGGTCAGCTCGCCGTCGATGGTCGGGCTCAGGTGTACGCCGAGGAACGGCAGGGCGGGGTCGGGCACCGGATAGATGAGCGTGCTGACAAGGTCGGCCCGGTTGGTGGGCAGCCGGTAGTACTCGCCACGGAACGGGACGATGCGGAAGTCGGTGCGGATACCGGCCATTCGCGCCATCCGGTCGGCCTGCAAGCCCGCGCAGACCACCAGCGTGCGTGCGGTGATCGAGCCGGTCGGCCCGGAAGCCGTGACGGCTGAATCAGTTTCGCTGATCGACTCGATCGGGGTGTCGAGCATGATCCGGCCGCCCATGCCCGTCACCTGGTCGGCCAGTGCGGCGGTGACCTTCGCGTAGTCGATGATGCCGGTGGCGGGCACGAACAACGCACCGACACCGGTGATCCGTGGTTCACGCCGGACCAGCTCCGCCGCGTCGATCGCCTCCACGTCGACACCGTTGGCGATCGACCGCTCGTAGAGGTCGAGCATCCGCGCGTGCTCGGCCGAATCGGTGGCCACCAGCAGTTTTCCGCATTCCTGGAACGGAATGTCGTTGGCGGCGGCGAACTCCTTGGTCCACCGCGCGCCCGCCCTGCACAGCCGGGCCTTCAAACTGTCCGGCGGGTAATAGATCCCGGAGTGGATGACGCCGCTGTTGTGCCCGGTCTGGTGCGCGCCGAGGGCGGACTCCTTGTCGACGAGCACCAGGCTCGCCCCGGGAAACTTGGTCAGCAGCCGATGCGCGGTCGCCACGCCGACGATGCCGCCGCCGAGCACGCAGAAGTCGTACACACCGTCCGCGGTGCCGCCAGAACTCACACGCCGACGGTAGTCGGCGCCTCGTCCGCAGGCGACTCCGGTGCGGGCGCCTCGTCCGCGGCCGGTTCGGTGCCGTTGCGTACATCGGTCGACGGCTTCTGCACCCGCTCGACGCGCAGGGTGTGACTGCCGAGACCGGGATCGGACAGGACGAAGACCAGTTCGCCACGGCGCGTGTCGAGTTCGGTGCGCAGCGCGGTGACGCCGGCCGGATCGGCCGTGATGCCGAGGTACTTCGTCGCGATGGTCGTCACCAGATTGGTGTCCACCGTGAACGCGATGGTGTCGGTGCGCGCGGGCGCGACCTGCGCGCCGACGTAGCTGCTTGTCCCGATCCGCAGCCGTCCGCCCAGTGTCGAATTGTCCGGCGTCGCACCGGACTGCTGCGTCGCCACGGTGCGGGTCGCGGTCGGCACGGCAGGCGCGGACGACATCGCGAGTTCGACGATATCGCTCGCGGACCGTGGCGAAGAGTCCCCGGCGAGCGGGGGACGATGATGCCCGTGCCCGGGTGAATCGGCAGGCGCCGCGTGGTCGGCAGCCGGTGGCGGCGCGAGTGCGGGCATGTGATTGACGATGTAGGCGCCCGCGGCCACGGTGAGGCAGAGGCTGGCGGCGCCGGCGATGACGGTCGCGGACAGGCGCACGATCTGCGCTGGTCGATGGGCGGTCACGATGCGGTCCTTCCTGCGTGTGGGTAAACCCGAGGGAACGGGGCCCGCATCGTTGAAAGCC
>NZ_JBHXMY010000657.1:0-3096 GCF_042720195.1 Nocardia sp. NPDC058497
GACTCGTCCTCCGCGACGACGGTGACCTTCCCGCCGGGCCCTCCGGCCCCGCCGAGCCGCTCGATCTCGTCGAGGTCGAGGCGCGCGTCGTAGAGGTCCTTGATCTGCTGAGCCTCGGACCCCTGCTTCGGGTCCTTGATGCTCTCGATGATCGCGCGCAGCTGCTCGAGCGTGCGGTCGTTGGCGTCGGTGATCGCGCCGACCGAAGCCTTGTCCGGCGGCAGCTGGTAGTCACGCAGCCAGGCGCCGTTGACATGGCGGTACAGGTCGTCCTGCGGGCGGATCGCCGGATCGCCGCCGCCCATGTCCACACCGGTGAGCTGCACTTCGGGGGTATCGGACGTGCACGAGGCCAGCGCGGCCGCCACGGGCACCAGGCCCATGGCGATCAGGAATGCGCGGCGATCCAGCACCGACGGACGACGACCGGACGATGTCACAGGTTTTCCTTCCCCGATGCGGCAGCCGCACCCTGTTCGTTGCGAACCAGCTCGCACAGGCTACCGGCGCGGCCGCCACTCGGTGGGATACCGGCCGATCGGGGCCGGTCAGTCCGAGGAGATTCCGGCGCTGCCGGTGGCCATGTCACAGGCCAGGCCGCTGCCCGCGTTCAGGATCTTCGCGACGGTGGGGACGCGCTTGGTAACCAGTGGTGCGCCGGTGGCGTGCAGCAGCAGCGAGAGCTGCACCTCGACCCCGGTCTCGACGTGGTAGTAGGCGGTAGCCTTGGCCACGGTGACGCCGCCGACGTTCACCTCCAGGTCGACGGTGTCGCTGGCGAAGAACTTGCCGTTGGCGACGAAGTCCACCTGGGCGCCGACGTAGTCGTCGAGGCCGACGACGTCGATCTTGGAAGTGCAGCCGACGGTGAGGGTGTCGGTGAGCATGTCGATGATCGGGCCCGCGGTCGCGTGCGGCGCGGCGATCGTCAGCACGGCGGCGAAGGCGCTCGCGGCGGTCGCGAGGCGGCGGGTGGTCGGCAGGGAGAGCTTCATGCGCGCGACCGTAGCAACGGCGCGACCGCGCCCACAGAGGTTTGAAACATATCTGATTCAGATTAGTGGGAGCGACCCCGATTTGGGTCGACCTGGGGATTCACCTACACTAGACCGGTTGCCTGCGGGAGCTCTGCGTCCGCAATCCGGCAGTGAACCCCCAGTGGTAGGTATTTCCGCTGGCAGGCGCGCGTCCGGTGGGTGACTGACCATGTGCGTCGGGTCGGCAATCCGGCGTACGTATACATCCAGGTCCAGGAGGTGCTGAAGTGATTCAGCAGGAGTCGCGACTGCGCGTCGCCGACAACACCGGGGCGAAGGAAATCCTTTGCATCCGTGTGCTCGGTGGCTCGTCGCGTCGCTATGCCGGTATCGGTGACATCATCGTCGCCACCGTGAAGGACGCCATCCCCGGCGCGAACGTCAAGAAGGGCGACGTCGTCAAGGCTGTCGTCGTGCGCACCGTCAAGGAGCGCCGCCGTCCGGACGGTTCCTACATCAAGTTCGACGAGAACGCTGCCGTGCTGATCAAGCCGGACAACGATCCTCGCGGCACCCGCATCTTCGGCCCGGTCGGCCGTGAGCTGCGCGACAAGCGCTTCATGAAGATCGTTTCGCTGGCCCCGGAGGTGCTCTGACCATGAAGGTGCACAAGGGTGACACCGTCCTCGTCATCTCGGGCAAGGACAAGGGCGCCAAGGGCAAGGTCATCCAGGCCTACCCGGCGACCGGCAAGGTTCTCGTCGAAGGCGTGAACCGGATCAAGAAGCACGTCGCGGACTCCGCGAACCAGCGTGGCGCCTCCTCGGGTGGCATCGTGACCCAGGAAGCCCCCATCCAGGTTTCCAACGTGATGGTCGTCGACTCCGACGGTAACCCGACTCGCGTCGGCTACCGCACCGACGAAGAGACCGGCAAGCGGGTTCGGATCTCCCGTAAGAACGGGAAGGACATCTGACATGACCACCTCTGAGCAGACTCAGCCCCGGCTGAAGGCGCGCTACCGCGCCGAGATCAAGGACGCGCTGAACAGCGAGTTCGAGTACGCCAACGTGATGCAGATCCCGGGCGTCGTCAAGGTCGTCGTCAACATGGGTGTCGGTGACGCCGCCCGCGACGCGAAGCTGATCAACGGTGCCATCAATGACCTCGAGCTGATCACCGGCCAGAAGCCGGAGGTCCGCAAGGCCACCAAGTCGATCGCGCAGTTCAAGCTCCGTGAGGGCATGCCGATCGGCGCGAAGGTCACCCTCCGTGGCGACCGCATGTGGGAGTTCCTCGACCGCCTGGTCTCCATCGCGCTGCCGCGTATCCGCGACTTCCGCGGTCTGTCGCCGAAGCAGTTCGACGGCAACGGCAACTACACGTTCGGCCTGAGCGAGCAGTCGATGTTCCACGAGATCGACGTGGATTCCATCGACCGCCCGCGCGGTATGGACATCACCGTGGTGACCACGGCGACCAACAACGAAGAAGGCCGCGCGCTGCTGAAGCACCTCGGCTTCCCGTTCAAGGAGAACTGAGCACATGGCTAAGAAAGCACTGCGCATCAAGGCGGAGGCCAAGCCGAAGTTCGCCGTCCGCGCCTACACCCGCTGCCAGCGTTGCGGCCGCCCCCACGCGGTGTACCGCAAGTTCGGCCTGTGCCGCGTCTGCCTGCGTGAGATGGCCCACCGTGGCGAGCTCCCGGGCGTGCACAAGAGCTCCTGGTGAGCCCGCGCTCCTCGTGAGCGCAGCCGCCTAGGCGAATAACGAACGAAGGCACGGACTTCCGCGAGGGAGTCCGTGCCTTCGCGCGTTTCAGAACTCCGAGACCGGTGTGCCTGTGTGAGGGCGATGGGCGAGAAATTCTGAGTTCGCCGGGGTATGAGCCGCTTCATACTGCGAGTATGATCAGAGTATGAAGCGCGTGACGATCTCCATTCCCGACGATGTTGCCGAGGCAGCCACCGCCGCGGTGAGCAGCGGCGCCTTCGCCTCGGTGTCGGCGTATTTCGCCGCAGCCTCGGGCAAGCTGGGGGACTGGCTGGCCGCGCGGGCCGCGCTGGAGGTGAGGATCGCCGACGCGGGGGGGCTCTCCGGCGACGCCCGGGCGGCCGCC
>NZ_JBHXMY010000658.1:0-3078 GCF_042720195.1 Nocardia sp. NPDC058497
GAGCTGGCCGACCTGGTCGCCTCACTCACGGACCAGATGATGAACGCGGCCCGCGAACTCCAGTTCGAGCTGGCGGGCCGCCTGCGTGACGAGATCGCCGACCTGAAGAAGGAACTCCGCGGAATGGACGCCGCGGGGCTCAGCTGACGATGTCGACCCGGCCGCCACGGGTTTTCGTCCGCCTCGCGTCGGAGGAGCGAGACGGAACGCCGCAGGCGCAGTATCGCTCCTCGGAGGCGAGGCACAAGGGGCCGAAAACCCCGCGGCGCCGGCCGCTAATCAGACGCAGCCATCCATGTGGCGATCCGGCGATCGGCTTCCTCACGGGACATCTCCTCGATCCGGGTGATCACCGCCCACCGATGCCCGAACGGATCGATGACCACGCCGAATCGCTCGCCGTTGACGAAGGTCTGCGGCTCCTCGGCGACGCGGGCGCCCTGGGCGATCGCGCGGGCGATCACGGCGTCGACATCGGGGCAGTAGTGCACGATCGAGGTGTGCACCCAGTCCTCGGGCGCGCGAACGTTGTTGTCGGGGATGGGCATTCCGAGCTGCAGGGTCGAATCGCCGATCAGCAGTTCCGCGTGCGCGGGCTGGCCGTCGGGCAGATCGGCCCGGCTGAGCACCTTCGCGCCGAACACCTCGGTGTAGAAGCCGATGGCCGCGTTGCCGTCCGGCACGGCCAGGAAACAAGTGATGGAGTGGTAACCCTGCGGGATGGGCGCAACGGGATTGGTCATGACTCAGATCCTGGTCGATCCGCCGTGCCCGATCTTGTAAGAAAGCGACAGATCGGATGACGGCCCCGGGCGCGGTGCCGGATCCCGGTGATATGAAAGGCATTCTGCACCCGGGCGAGCAGGCCAAGCACCGATCGCTGGACCGGCTGGCGGTCGGGCCGGCCCTGGCCGAATTCGCCGACCGCTATTGGGTCGTGCGCTGGGATCTGCGCGGCAAGCCCGCTTATCGCGCCGAAGTGCTGTCTTTTCCGTGTGTGAATGTCACCGTCGAACGCAGCAGCACCCGCACGGGTGGATTCGTGAACGGCGTGAGCACCACGAAGTACGTGCGTGAACTGGACGGCGAAGGGGAGACATTCGGTATCCGGTTCCGGCCAGGCGGGTTCGGCGCCTTCACCGGCATGGATGTCGGTGCGCTGCGCGATGATTCGGCCCCGCTGGCCGAAGTGATGCCCGCTGCGGCTGGGCTGGCGGACCGGGTGCTGGCCGAGCCCTCCGATGCGGCGCGGGTGGACATCGTCGAGGACTTCTTCGCCGGGCGCGGCCGCGCCGACGATCCGCACTACGCGCTGGTGTCGCGCATCGTCACCGCGATGGCGGCCGATCCCGCGCTCACCCGGGTCGACCAGATCACCGCCCGCTTCGCGATCCCGATCCGCACCCTGCAGCGGCTGTTCCGCCGGTATGTCGGGGCCGGGCCGAAATGGGTGCTGTGCCGATTCCGGTTGCAGGACGCCGCCGATCTGCTCGCCCGCGGTGGCAAGCCGGATCTGGCGACGCTGGCCGCCGACCTCGGCTATTTCGATCAGGCCCATTTCAGTAGGGAATTCACCGCTGAGATCGGGATGTCGCCGTGGGAATACGCGCGTAAAGCGCAGGCGAGTGCGGTGCCGACGCCGGGTTGACGGGGTGTCGAGACCCCAGAAATCGGGTATTTGAAATATTGCCGTTTCGACAGGGAGCGGTGGTGTCCGTCGATAGTCTCACCGCATGCGCAGCGGTCGCTGCTGCGTGAGAGTGAGGACATCAACGGTGACAACATCTTTCCGCCGGCACACGCGGCTGGGGCTGGCCGGCTCCGGCATCGCCACGGTCCTGGCCACGGCCGCGCTCGTCGCGCCGTTCGCGCACGCCGACGCGACCCAGCGCGTCGCGGTCGAGGGCTCCGATCACCAGGCCGGCTGCTCGTACACGATCACCGCGGTCAACGTCGTCGGCTACAGCAGCAGTGACTCCGGCGCCGACGTGACCTTCTACGACAACGGCGCGGCGATCGGCACCGTCGGCGTGCCCACCATCGGCACCACCACCACGACATGGCGGCCCGCCGCCGCGGGTCAGCACGAATTGACCGCGAAAGTCGTCGGCATCAGCACCCGGTGGATCGTGCCGGCCACGGTGACCGTTTCGCCCTCGACCGGCACCGGCAGCGCCGCCTGCGGCCTGCCCAGTTTTTCCGGCTGATGTGAGCAAAGTCCCAGTCGCGCAGTCGCGTTGATTGTGTTGTGATCGACCACAATTTCGGTGACTCGCGGTCAGATTGTCGCAGGTGAATCTTCGCGACTGTCGCGAAGACCACCGGTACGGCGGACACCGGCGCCAACACTCCCGATGTGATCTGTTGCGATTTGTCGATAAATCGGTCGGTTTTGGCGCTAGGGTCGACCCAATTGCCGCGCTGACGCTCGATTCCCGGGTCGCTCGACGCTGGCACCGACCAAGTTGGAGGAGAGATGACCGCCTACCGGACCATTGTTGTCGGTACTGATGGCTCGGATTCGTCGTACGTCGCCGTGGAGAAGGCCGCAGCGCTCGCCGGCGACGCGGACGCGACCCTCGTGCTGGCCTGTGCCTACTTCCCGACCGACGATCGCGACGTCGCCGCCGCGGCCGACGTGCTCAAGGACGAGGCCTACCAGGTGCGTGGCTCGGCGCCGACCAACGAGATCCTGCACGTCGCCCGGGAAAAGGCGATTGCCGCCGGTGCGAAGAACATCGTCGAGCGCCCGATCGTCGGCGAGCCGGTCGATTCGCTGCTCGACCTGGTCAAGGAGACCAAGGCCGACCTGCTGGTCGTCGGTAACCGGGGCCTGAACACCATCACCGGCCGCCTGCTCGGCTCGGTGCCCTCGGATGTGGCCCGCAAGTCGCGCTCGGACGTGCTGATCGTGCACACCGTGCGATAGATCAGTTCCAGTACGAACTTCGAGGGGGGCCCCCTCGGGGCGCCCCCGGGGGTTTGTCCGGGGCCGAGGCCCGCGCGGACCCCCCCCACGCCCTGGACAGCGGTGGCAAACCACCCCCCCGCTGGGGGGTGGGCTAAAAACAAAAGACA
>NZ_JBHXMY010000659.1:0-3072 GCF_042720195.1 Nocardia sp. NPDC058497
CGACGACACCGTTGTGGGCGAGAGGAATCTCGAACTTCTCACCGGATTCCTTCGCTTCGAAGATCAGCTTCCTCGGCGGGCCCGCTTCAGGGTGTCGGTAACAGGAGAAGACGGCGATGAACGACTCGTCGGCCAGATCGAGGGCTTGGTCGGAATGGCTGCCCATGGTGGCGTAGGCGTTCGTGTAGCTCTCGATGAGGGCGTTGTTGAAGTCGGCCGAGAGCCCCGCTCGCGTCTGAATCTGTTGTGCCAGAAGGTCGTGCACCGCCCGGAACTGCTGCGTCGGGCTGCTGTATCGAGTGGTGGTGCGGACGAGAGGCACCCTGCCCGCCTCATCGGTCTTGGTAAGCGTGGCGCCGCGCCGTCCTTTTCCCACATCTTCCAGGAGGGCAGACGCGGAGAGTTCGGCGAAGAGGTCCTGCTCGGCCGGCAAGGCGTACGAGCCGATCTGGTCCGAGATTCTAGGGTTGGGGAGCAACGTAGTCTCCCGTGTTCATGCTGAAGAGAAATCGGTCGCCGTAGTCGATGAAGGACGAGGTCCGGTTCTCCTCGGCGTAGAGCTTGCGCAGCTCGTCCATACCCTCCGGTGTGGGCGGCTCCAGTTTCATCAGGTCTCCGGCCCTCTCGAGGAACGTCTGGCTGTTCTTGTGCACGGCTTCGGTGCTCGAGCAGCGCACCACGTATCCCAGGCGGGTCGGTAGCAACTCGGCGTCCAACATCGAGGGCCGGATCTCGTGGGTGTACAGGCGGTTGGTGGACAACGGCATGAAGAAGACGGAGCCGGGATCGAGGGTGAAGCTGAACTGCGCGGGGAGCGCAGCGCACTCGTCCGAATCCTTGAGGCGGAAGCGGAGTCTGGTCAGCCCGCTGGCACTCTTCACCCCGTAGTCGAAGGTGTCCTCGGTCAGGGGATTCAGCTTGTCGAGCCCGTCGTAGAAGGTGCAGAAGGCCATGATGCCGTTGACGGGCATGTCCTTGGTCTTGTCGGCATGGGCCGAGATCTTGGCCTTGGACTGCTTCCGCTCGGCCGTGGCAAGGGTGTTGTGGTAGATCTGGGCCAGGACGTGATTGAGTGTCGCGTGGTCCCGGAAGACGGTGGCGGCCTCGCGATTCAGGGCCTCGACGATGCTCGTGTCGGTCGGACGGAAGCCCTCTGTCGGCCCCGAGAGGTTAGTAGAGCAGCGAAGCAGGCGGAAACGCAGTTCGTCACCACTTCGCGTGACAGGCGTCAAGTAGATTCCGCTGCGATGGGCTGTCCCGGGCTTGGTGGACTCGGTCAGGGACTGGAACTCGTGCTCCGCGCGGATCCGCCCGAAGTGGTCGGCACGGAGATCGAAGAAGCGACGGTAGTACACGCCGACGCCCTGCACGCGGACCGGAACACGGCCGAGGTCGATGACGGTCCACGGTCCGTCGCCGTCCTCGCGGTAACCGTGTGACAGCTCCCGGATGACGAAAACTCTTGCAGCCGACCGTAGTTGGTGGTCGGCGATCACCGACACATCACCGCACAGGTAGACGGTCTTCTGCGCGAGGTCGGGTGAACCGGAAGCAAGATCCTGCGGAGTGATCGTGGACCCGAAGAAATCCCTGATCAAGTCGTTGTCCTGCAACACCGCAGGCGCGACCAAGAATGTGCTCGTGTCCTCGATGCAGGCTTCAGTTGTGTCCATCAAGCGGTACCCGTCATTCGCAGATCTCGGTGGCCTGGCACCGGCCCGCCCCCTTCCATGCTCGTTGGCAAGGTATGAACGAAAGACGGACCGTTCACCCTACTTCAGGTGTCGAGAACTGGACAGCGGTGCCGAGAGTGCCTGAGGTGAGTATCTGCGTGAAAGATGGTGACACTGAGTATTACGAGCGGCGTAGGCGCCAGCGCCGAAACGCCCGGGGACATCTGCTCAACAATGCGGAATGTGCCGACCTGCCGTGTGCCCTGTTGCCGTGGGAGGTCCGGACGCCCGGTGGGGCGGACGCGCTGGCGCTCGACCTCGCGGGCCCACCGTCGCTGGATGTGTGGATGCGCTGCGACAAGGCTATGGCCCGCCCTGGCTTCGGCCTGAGTGGAGTACCCAACGCTCGAGGTGGGGGTGAACGGCGAGCGGGCACGGAGCCACACGGCGGCAGCGCCCCGAAAAGCGACCGGTCGGTTGTAAGCCATTGGGGTGGAAGGGATTCGGATCGCAATCCATCCGCGCGGTCACCGCGAATACTCTGTGATCGCTTCCACCCCCGGTAGGAACGGAGTCGCGGAATGCCAGGAATTCTGTTGCAGCTGGCGGTTTTGGTGCTTTTCGTGGGTGTCGCGGTGGGGATCTTCGTGCTGGGGGATCGGGTGCGGCCCGTATCGTGTCGGCACGACGACGATTCCGGTGCTGGTTCGATGATGCTGGACATGGTCAACATGTTCTTCGCCGCCATCGTGGCGTTCGTGGTGGTGATCCTGTGGCAGCAGTACGACACCTCGCATGCGCATACGGTGTCGGAGGGCAAAGCCCTGGTGAGCGTGTATGAGTCCGCGAACAGTATGCCCGAGCCGGATCGTGAGAAGGTCCGAGCCCTGGTGACCGCCTACACCCGGCAGGTGATCGACGAGGAGTGGCAGGTCATGGATGAACAGCGCCGGCTGAGCCCGTCCACGCAGGCAACGCTGGATGATCTGCGGGAGGCGGTGAATTCCGTGCCTGCGGTCACCGCGGACGCGAAGGCGGACCAGGACGAGACCGCCGCTGCCGTTGCGGCGATCATCGAGGCGCGCTTCGACCGTGGCCTGGACGCCGGTTACCGGTTGCCCGGTTTCCTCTACATCGCCTTGTGGTTCGCCACTGCCATGCTCATGTTCGGCACCGTCTTCTCCGGTGTTGTGGTCACCAAGCGCAGCATCCTCATGACCGGGTTGTTCGGTCTGGTGATCGGTGCGGTCATTGTGGCTGTCTATCAACTGGATCGGCCGTTCGCCGGTGGTAATCACGTCGCCAAGGACGCCTATGAACTCGCGCTGGCGCGCTTCCAGCACCTTGCCGCGGAATCGTCGTCCAGCGGCGATATTCCTCGTTGACCGGGTCGATCAGT
>NZ_JBHXMY010000660.1:0-3060 GCF_042720195.1 Nocardia sp. NPDC058497
TTGTGCCCCCCCCTAACCCGCCCCCGGCGGCCCAGTCGTTCTGCGGCGGGTGGCGTTCGTATCGACAGCTCAGTTACCGGGAGCGGGCGCGGGCGCCGGCGCCTGCGTCGTCGGCGCCGGCTGACCGGGCGCGGCGCCACCGGGGGCCCCGCTGCCGCCCTTGAGCAGCGGCGAATCCAGCTTGCTGACCAGCCACTTGCCGTCGTCGGACTTCTCGAGGGTCATCTCGACGGCGAACATCATCCGGTCCGGTTCGGTCTGGGTGAAGTTGGTCCGGTACTGGGTCATGGTGACCATGGCCTTGACGTCCTCGGTGGTGCCCGAGATGTAGGCGCACTGCACGTCCTCACCGCGGGACTTCACCTGGGCCTGGACCATCGCGCCCTTGAGCGCCTCGCTGGCGTCGCTGAATTCCTTCAGGTAGTCGCCGGTGGCCCCCGCCTTCATCGAGGCGATGTAGCCGTCGAGGTCCTTCGAGTAGTCGTAGTTGGCCAGGATGTTGCCGTAGTCGCAGGCCGCCTTCGTCGATTCGGCGATGGCGTCGAGCTTGTCGGCCTTGTCATTGCTCTGCAGGAAGAACACCACGGCCGCGGTGGCGGCGCCGAGCGCAACCACACCGGCCACACCAGCCGCGATCCAGCCCGTGGAGCTCGATTTCCCGGTCGAGGCGGGCGCGGGAGCCGCCGCCGCCTCGGTCACGGTCTCTGCCTTGACAGTGGCCGCGTCCAGTTCGGGAGTGGCCGCGGCGCCCTTGACGGTCGCGTCGGCCTTCGCCAGGTCGGGCTTGTCCGCCGTGGCAGCGTCCTTCTTGCTCTCGGCGTCGTCGCTGGTCATCGAATCAATCCTGCTCTTTCCCGGCACACAGAGCGCACCGATATCGTTCGTGGGCCCGTGAGCCGGACCACACGCTCTCCTGTAGCGAGTATGCCCGGTCCGGTGCGTGCGCTCCGGGCCGGGCATCAACTCAGTTCGCCGGGATGGGCGTCCGCTCGTTCGGATCGACACCCGGGGGCATCTGCGCGCCGTTGTTCGGCACGTTCGGTCGCGGCGCGTTTGCCGAACCGCGGATCTGCTGATCCGCGGGCGGGTTGACGCAGTAGTTCCACTTCGGGATGGACCCGTCCTGGACTTCCTCGTTGCGCCGGTATTCCGTCGCGTAGTAGCACGTCGGACGCGGCCAGACATCGATGATGGTGTGGAACTCGCCGTCGTGGGCCGGAGCGGAGATCGAGTCCAGACCCAACGCGAGTGACGGGAACAGCAGCCGCAGCGCGGGCGTACGCAGCTGCGCCGCCCTGGTGATGGACACGAAGTTGGCCGCCAGGCTGCTGATCGGATCAGCCGTCTTGTCCAGTACCGCGCCGAGCGCCTCGAACTGGGCGGGCGCGTTGTCCAGGACGCCCTGCAGCTCCGCGTTGGCGTTGTTGAACTGGGTGAGCAGCGTGCCCGAGTTGCTGGTCAGCGTCTGCAGATCAGGCTGGGCGTGCGAGGTGGTCTCGGCGATCACCCGCAGATTCGCGATCAGGTTCACCGTCTGCGGGAGCAGGTTCTCCAGACCGGCCACCACCAGGCTGACCCCGTTGATGAGACCACGCAGCTGATCGGGACCGCCACCGAGCGCGATGTCGAGCTCGTTCAGGATCGTCTTGAACTGCTGCGGGTCCACCGACGAGATCAGCGCGCTGGTGTCGTCGAGCACCGCCCACACCGGGGTCGGCGTCTTGATCTGCTCGGGGTTGAACTTGATCACCGCGCCGTCGGCGAGGAACGGGCCGACATCGGTCTGCGGACGGAAGTCGATGTACTGCTCGCCCGCCGCCGACAGCGCCGCCACCTGGATCAGGGTGTCGACCGGGATCTTGTAGCTCTTGTCGATCGCCGCCTTGACCGCGATCGCCTGACCCTGGTCGATCAGCTCGACGGTGCTGACCTTGCCGATCCGGTGCCCGCGCAGGGTCACGTCGTTGCCCGGCTGCAGACCGCCGGAGCGGTCCAGGTTGACCGTCACGTCGTACTCGGACCGCAGCGGGTTCACCCGCATGACGTTGACCAGCAGGTAGGTCGCGCCGACGATCAGCACCACCACCAGTGCCGCGTTCGCCAGCAGGATCTTGCTACCGAAGAACTTCTTCACCTTGCTCATCGGTGGCCTCCCACTCGGCCCTGAACGATCTGCAGCACCTGGATGAAGGTGCCGACGAAATCGTTCACGTCCTTGAGATCCGGGAACTTGCTGTTCGCCGGATCGGTCAGCAACCCGATATCGAGGTTGGTCAGCGTCGCGTACGGCGCGAGCGACTTGCCCTGGAACGTGGCGTTCGCGCCGGGGCGGATCGCGTGCAGCTGATCCATGACGTAACCGAAGTCGTCACCGGTCGCGGCCAGCGCGTTCATCAGGTTGTCCAGATTGGTGAGCAGCTCGGAGAGCTGATCACCGGTGGTGTTGGAGTAGTCGCCGAGGGCGGCGCTGGCCGTGGCCACCTTGGTGAGCAGATCGCCGATCGCCCTGTTGTTCTCGGCGATGGCGCCGATGGCCTGCGGCAGGGTGTCGGCCACCTGACCCAGCTGGGTATTGTTGTTCTCGATGGTGTTGGCGAGGGTGTTGAACTCGGTGAGCACCGTGTCGACCCTGGCGCTGTTGTTGTTCAATTCGCCGATGACACCGGTCATCTCGGTGATCAGGTGCGCCAGATTGCCGCCCTGCCCGTTGAGAATCGAGCCGAGTTCGGTGCCGAGGCGGCTCAGGCTGGCCACGCCGCCGCCGTTGAACAGCATCGACACCGAGATCAGCAGCTCTTCGACAGTGGCGCCCGCCGAGGTGAACTCGCGGGTGAGCTTGTCACCGTCCTGCAGGACGGCGCCCCCGCTGGTGTCGTCCTTCGGCTTGGACAGCGCGATGAAGACGTCACCGAGGGGAGTGGCCTGACGCAGCTCGGCCGTGGTGGCCGTGGGGGGCTTGTTTTCCTTTCTGTATTTGATGTTCTTCAATGCGCGGTAGGTGGTGGTGGAGTTTCCCGAAACCACACCGAAAAACCTACAACCCATCCTAACCCTCCCCCG
>NZ_JBHXMY010000661.1:0-3057 GCF_042720195.1 Nocardia sp. NPDC058497
GCTTCGACCTCGTCGTCGGTGCCGACGGAATCCATTCGCGCGTAAGAAAACTCGCGTTCGGTCCGGAATCGGACTTCGTGCACCACCTCGGCCACTACTACTGCGTGGCAGGCGCCAGCCCGTGGAGCGACACCGGTGCCCCGCGCGAACGGGCCCGCGCCTTCGCCCACAACACCCCGGGCAAGCTCGCCATCGACGGCGGCCCGAAGGCGCAGCAGATGTACCTGTTCGCCAGTCCCGCACTCGATTTCCCCCGCGATGACACCGCCGCGGCCCGCCGCATCATCGAATCCACCTACGCCGACATGGGCTGGCATGCCCCGCGCATGCTCGCCGACCTGGCGGATTTCGACGACATCTACCTCGACTCGATCAGCCAGGTCAGGATGAACGGCGTCTACACCCGCGGGCGCGTCGCCCTGGTCGGCGACTCCGCCTACGGCAACACCCTCGCAGGTTTCGGCACCGGACTCGCAGTCGTCGGCGCCTATGTCCTCGCCGGCGAACTCGCCACCGCCGCAGGCGATCACGTCTCCGCCTTCGCCGCCTACGACCGGATCATGCGGCGGTACGCCAAGATCGCGGGCAACTCCAACACCGGCCCCTTCCTCGCACCCAAAACCGCCGTCGGCATCAAGGCCCGCAACTGGTTCCTCGGCTCCCGCCTGTTCAGCCTCATGCTGAAGTACGGCGACAAGGCCGCCAATGACATCGACCTGACCGATTACCCGGTGCGTGCCGGGTGAGCCGCGGGCCGGAGTTGCCGCGACAACTGCGCGCGAGACACCTAGCCGGGAACGATTTCGAAAACCGGATGGGTGCGGGCGTTGTCGAGGAATTGCTGCGGTGACGAGTCCACATCCACGTCCAGGTAGGGCAGCACGAAGAACCGTCGATACAGCGCCACAATGGGCTTCGGAACTCGCGGCGGCCCGGACACCAGCGACGCCCGGAACACCCTGGCCGCTTGATCGATGGGTAGCTCCGCGGCTGTCACGGTCTCGACGTGTCTGCCGTGGCGCAGCGTCGCCCTTCCTTGCGCCGCACGCAGGTTACGCACCCAGTTCACCGTTCCATAGGAGGCCACCAGGTAACGCCGGTCATCCTGTTCGAATACTGCCAGTGGCGTCTCGATCGCGCGGCCGGTGCGCCGTCCTGGCACCGTGAGAACACGGAAGGTCCACATCGGCAAGCCAGCGCGGATCACGGTCCGCATCCATGCGTTGGACGCCCTGACGCCCCACCGTGCTCGATACGGCTTGGCCATAAGTCGAGCATCCGCCTGTCCGTGATCGAGGGCAAGAGCCTAGGGCTGCTCGCGCATCACTCTTGACTTGGAGTGCACTCCAGGCCATATCGTCGGCGGCATGAGCATTCGCCTCGGTTACCAGATGCCCAATTTCAGCAACACGTCCTCGGTGCGCGAGCTGTTCCCCACGGTGATCGCGCAGGCCAGAGCGGCGGAAGCGGCCGGATTCGACGCCGCCTTCGTGATGGACCACTTCTACCAGCTACCCGGCATCGGCAGCCCGGACGAGCCGATGCTCGAGGCCTACACCGCGCTCGGCGCACTGGCCACCGCGACCGAGCGAATCCAGTTGTCCGCCTTGGTCACCGGCAACACCTACCGCAATCCGGCGCTGCTCGCCAAGACCGTCAGCACGCTCGACGTGGTCAGCGGCGGGCGGGCCGTGCTCGGCATCGGCGCGGGCTGGTTCGAGCTCGAGCACCAGCAGTACGGCTTCGAGTTCGGCACCTTCACCGAGCGGTTCCAGCGGCTCGAGGAAGCCCTGCAGATCATCGCCCCGATGCTGCACGGACAGCGGCCCACCGTCGACGGCAAGTGGTATCACACCGAGAACGCGCTGAACGAGCCACGCATCCGCGACGACCTGCCGATCATGCTCGGCGGCGGTGGCGAGAAGAAGACCTTCGCCCTGGCGGCCCGCTTCGCCGACCACCTCAACATCATCTGCAACGCCTCCCTGCTGCCACAGAAGATCGCGGCGCTGCACCAGCGCTGCGCCGAGGCCGACCGCGACCCGTCAACCCTCGAAACCAGCTTCCTCGCGTTCGTGATCGCCGACGAAGACGGCGACCGCGCCCGAAAACTGCAGGCCGACATGCTCGCCCGTTTCGGCATCGACCTGTCTGCCCTGTCCCCCGAGGAAATCCGCAACTCCCCCGCCGACCGCCAATTCGCCGGCACCCCGGACGAGGTCGCCGAGCAGACCCAGCAGCGCGTCCTCGACCACGGCATCGACGGCATCATCGTCAACATGATCACCAACGGTCACGAGCCGGGCGTCATCGAGGCAGCTGCCCGGGCCCTGAAACCCCTGGTCGGCTGAGCTCAGCCCGCGGAGCCGGTGGGTGGGCGCCCATGTCCACACCACCGGCACACCCCGCCTGCACGCGGCAGTTTGCGACGATCGGGTTCACACCTTCTCTACTCGCACCCGTTCTCTACTCGCACCCGCAGATGTGCCGCGGCCAGCTTCTCGATGTCGTCGGTATCGGTGGTCAAGATCGTCACCGCACCCCGCACCGACAACGCCGTCGCGCACAGCATGGCGTCGATCGCGTACTTGTGCCCGTGTAGCCCGGCTTCCTTCAGCAAGGCGGCGGCCGCGTAGGCGAGCTCTTGGGTCACCGGTTCGGTTCGCAGCCTGGACAACGTCCATCGTAAAGCGGCGTCATCGATCTTCGGATGGATCACCTCGACCAGCACGGCGGCAGAAGTGAGCACCGGCAGGTCCGATCGGCGCGCGGCAGTCAGCCATTCCTGGACCTCACGATCCCGGCGGACAGCTTTGGCCAGGGCCTCGCAGTCGAGTACGAGCGCACCGCTCACGCGGCATCTGTAGCCGCGCCGTGGCCGCTACCACCCAGCCGGGACTGCTTGTCCGCCACCGCATCCTGATCGGCAGGGCCGTTCACCCGCTCGAAGTCCGCGATCAACTCATCGAGGTTGTCTCGCTCGATCTGGCGCTGCGCAGCTTGCTCCAGATACGCCGACACCCCACGTTTCCCCACCCCCGCGCGACACGCGGGCCA
>NZ_JBHXMY010000662.1:0-3051 GCF_042720195.1 Nocardia sp. NPDC058497
GCTCACGACCGCGGAACATGATCGTGACCTTGACCTTGGACCCGGCTTCGAGGAAGCGCACCACGTTGCGCTTCTTGGTCTCGTAGTCGTGGTCGTCGATCTTCGGGCGGAGCTTCTGCTCCTTGATCACGGTCTGGACCTGGTTCTTCCGGGACTCGCGCGCCTTCTGCGCCGTCTCGTACTTGAACTTGCCGTAGTCCATGATCTTGCAGACCGGCGGACGGGCATCGGGTGCCACCTCGACGAGGTCGAGGTCGGCTTCGAGCGCGACGCGAAGTGCATCTTCAACACGCACGATCCCAACCTGTTCGCCGCCGGGTCCGATGAGACGGACCTCGGGAACACGGATGCGATCGTTGATGCGGGTCTCAGTGCTGATGGGGCCTCCTAGGTCAAGCGGTGTCGTCATAACGACCGCGCGCAATAACTGCAACCCCTGTTTCAACACGAAAGCCCCGTTGCGGTATTTCTCCGCGACGGGGCCCGATGTCGACCGATCGCCCACAGCCGATGCCCTCACGAGCTCGGTGTCGACCCCTGCGTGCCAGGCACACAGGAAACCCGCCACAGGGCGGGTGACCGGGACCGTTAGTCCAGTACGATTGCTCGCCGGTAACGGTGGGAGTCGGGCTCCACTTATCTGCCCCAGGCTTGCATGACACAACCAGGGGCGGTCGTCAGCGGAAAGTCTAGCATCGCATTCCGCTATCGCCGAATCGACCTGGCGCGGAGGGGCCGCAACCGCCTCGATATAGCCTTGTCGCCATGACTGACGAGCTCGATCCCCCCGTGCGCGACCTGGCCGACATCCCCGCCGTCGAGGTGATCAGCCGCGCCGCCGTGATGCTGATGAGTTCGGCCGCGGAGAAGCTGGGGCTGGCCTCGGAGGACCCGCACTCCGGGGCGCACGTCGACCTCGACGAGGCGCGCCGGGTGATCACCGCGCTGGCCGGCCTGGTCACCGCGTCGGTGGAGTACCTCGGCCCGCACGCCGGCCCGATCCGCGATGGCCTGCAGGCGCTGCAGCGCGCCTTCCGCGAGGCCTCCTCGGTGCCCGACGCGCCCGGCATGGGCCCCGGCGAGAAGTACACCGGCCCGGTGCACTGACCGGACCCGAGACCGGAGAAACGAAAAGATCCGCCGACGCGCACGTCGGCGGATCTTCGCGTCTACGGGCCGGGCGGCCGCTACTTCGTCGGACTCAGGCCGCGGGGGGCGGCGTGACCGGCGGGGTGCCCGGCGTGACCGACACGGCCGAGCCGGAGGAGATCATGTTGGCGATGGCGGAGAACAGCGCCGCGCTTCCGGTATCCATTACTCAGGTGTTCCTTTCGATTCTGCCGGGTCAGACAGTCGGCTTGGTGGGCTCGTAGGCCACCGAGGATCCGCCACTGAGGAAAGACAGAATCTGGCCGATGAGCGCCGTGGTGGCTTCATCCATGGGGACGTTCCTTTCAAACTGCACGACATCCGCGATCGCGCCGCCCACGGGCGCGAGACACCACGGGATGCCGGTTCGACTAACCGTTACTGTCCGGTACTCCGGCAACGGTGAGGCGAATGCTACCCACCCGTGTTTCACTTTGTCGCGTTTTCGGAAAGTCCCGTCAGGCAGGCTATCCGGCCTCAGCGCAGCGCGGCCGCCTTTCGCGCCAGCCGCTTGGCCGCAGCCGTCTCGACAGGCGCCTTCTTCGCGGCGGGTGCCGCCTTCTTGGCTGCCTTCTTCGCCGCGGCCCGCACCGGAGCCGGAGCGGCGAGCACCTCTTTGAGGAACTGTCCCGTGTAGCTGTCCGACACCAGGGCCACGTCCTCCGGCGTGCCCGTCGCGACCACGGTGCCGCCACCGGAACCGCCCTCGGGACCCATGTCGACGACCCAGTCCGAAGTCTTGATGACATCGAGGTTGTGCTCGATGACGATCACCGTGTTGCCCTTGTCGACCAGCCCGTTGATCACCTTGAGCAGCTTGCGGATGTCCTCGAAGTGCAGGCCGGTGGTCGGCTCGTCGAGGATGTAGACGGTCCGTCCGGTCGAGCGCTTCTGCAGCTCGGCGGCCAGCTTCACGCGCTGGGCCTCACCACCGGACAGGGTCGGTGCGCTCTGCCCGAGGCGCACGTAACCGAGGCCGACCTCGACGAGGGTCTTGAGGTAGCGGTGGATCGAGGTGACCGGTTCGAAGAACTCGGCGGCCTCGTCGATGGGCATGTCCAGCACCTCGGCGATGGTCTTGCCCTTGTAGTGCACCTCGAGGGTTTCCCGGTTGTAGCGGGCGCCGTGGCACACCTCGCACGGGACGTAGACATCCGGCAGGAAGTTCATCTCGATCTTGAGCGTGCCGTCGCCCGAGCACGCCTCGCAGCGGCCGCCCTTGACGTTGAACGAGAACCGGCCCGGCTGGTAGCCGCGGACCTTGGCCTCGGTGGTGGCGGCGAACAGGGTGCGGATCTTGTCGAAGACGCCGGTGTAGGTGGCCGGGTTCGAGCGCGGGGTGCGGCCGATCGGCGACTGGTCGACCTGGACCAGCTTGTCCAGGTGGTCGAGGCCGTTGATCCTGGTGTGCCTGCCCGGCACCTGGCGGGCGCCGTTGAGCTTGTTCGCCAGCACCGTCGCCAGGATGTCGTTGACCAGGGTCGATTTGCCCGAGCCGGAGACGCCGGTGACCGCGGTGAGCACACCGAGCGGGAAGGCCACGTCGATGCCGGCCAGATTGTGTTCGGTGGCGCCGACGACGGTGAGCTTGCGCTTCTTGTCGACCGGACGGCGCACCATCGGCACCTCGATCTGCTCCCGGCCGGAAAGGTAAGCGCCGGTGAGTGATTCGGGTTCGGTGAGCAGCTCGGTGTAGGGGCCGCTGTGCACGACCCGGCCACCGTGCTCGCCGGCCAGCGGGCCGATGTCGACCACCCAGTCCGAGGCGCGGATGGTGGGCGCGGCGTGGGCGACGACGGTCTGGGGGGTTGGCCCCTTATTGAAGCGAAGAAGCGTCTGGATGTTCCCGCGGGGTGAGCGCGGGTGGAGGGCCATGGGCGGGGGGGCGAGCGCACATAGTGC
>NZ_JBHXMY010000663.1:0-3045 GCF_042720195.1 Nocardia sp. NPDC058497
ACACAAAACACACCCCCCCTCCGAGGCGCCCTCACAAAGCTTAAGAAAAAAAATATAAAAACACCCCCCTCTGCCGCGCGCGCCCCACCACCCCCACCACATGCGCGCCCCCCACGTCGGTTTCCGCGTCTACCGGGCCGGTTGCACCGACACCCGCGAGGTGTCGGTCAGTGCCTTCCCGTCGGCGGACATTGGTAACCCGGCCTCCTGCTCGGGGGTCCGGGGATCGTGAAAAGTCGTGCCGGGTCGTCGGCCAGTTTGCGAGGTTCACAGCTGCGTTGTGGTCACGATCGCCGTGGAACCCGCACCCGCAACCGAACACACGATCAGCCAACGTCAAGCCGGGGTTGAGTGCCCCGCAGGCCGAGCATCGTTTGGTCGACGGATACCAGCGGTCCGCGGTCGTGATGATGCCGCCGCGCCAGGCCTGTTTGTAGGCCAGTAGCCGGGCGAAGTCGGCCCATCCGCAATCACTGATCGCGCGGGCCAACGAGTGGTTGCCGAGCATGCCCGCCACGTTCAGGTCTTCGATCACGAGCCGGTCGTGGGTTTTGACCAGCGTGTTGGCAACCTGATGGGCGAAGTGACGGCGGATATTCGCGACTCGATGATGGTGGCGCGCCAGCCGGGCGGCGGCCTGTCGATGGTTGTTCGAGCCCTTCTCTTTCCGCGCCACCGACTTTGCCAGACGACGTTGCCGACTCAGACCCGCCGCAAGTGGTTTGGGTGCGGTGTCGAAGCGCGCGATCTCGGTGCCGTCGGCGGTTGCGGCGACAGCGAACGCTGTCAGCCCGCGGTCGATCCCGACCCAACCAGTATCGTCGCCGTGTTCACGCGGACGGTGATGGTGCGCCGGGTGTAGGTCGGCGGCCTCGAGGGCCAAGCTGATCCACCAGCGTCGCGCCCGGTAGGAAACGGTGGCGTAGAGGATCTTCGCCCGCTCTTTGGTGATCAGACGACGCAACCGGCGGGTGTCCTCACGAACCCGAACCTCCCCGATCCCGGGCAAAGTCACCGACCGGGCAGTGTCGTTGTCGCCGACCCGGATCATCGCACGCCCACCTTTGGCGTATTTGTTGCGGACCCGAAACGACGGGGTGCACCTATCCTTCTTCTTGAATCGGGGAAACCTGACTCGTTTGCCTGCGCGTTTACCGGTGCGGGAGTCCGAGAACGCTGCCAGGGCGCGGCCGCAGTCGACGGCGGCTTCTTCGAACACTTGCTGGCATACCTGGGTGCGCCACACCAGCCCGGTCACCCGGACCTCGACAGTCCCGTCCGCGCCGACGGCGAACACTCGTCCGGCGGCTTCGGTCTTCTTCCAGTTGTTGAACGCATTGATCAGATCGAACCGGGTCCACGGCACGGGATGTCCTGGACAGCTTTCACGGTGGGTGAGCGCGGTCTTCACGAACCGTAGGCTCTGGTTGAACGCGAACCGGGCCGCCCCGGCATGGCGGGTGAGCACGCTGGACTGCTCGACGGTGGGGTCGAGGCAGTACCGGAAGGTGGTGTGGCGGCTCATCATCGGCGAGTGTGACACACGCCACCGACAGGTGGTGGAACATAACTTGGGCTGGATCAGCCGACACCGCCTCTGCGTGCGCGACTACGAGACCGGACTCGACCACCACGACCATGGTCCACATCGCCATAATCGCCGTCATGTCATGCCGCCTCGCACGACGATGACCCAGTTCTCAAATGCACTCTGAGACGTTGCTGAGATCTGCCGGACAATCCGACGCGAGCCAGCGAGCAAGTGGCACACCGATTTAGACTCGGGGGTGCGCTCGCCGTTCGCGGCGGGCCACGTGGTGTCCGACGATCGTCGAGGTGAGGTAGATGGCAACAGAAGTCGATCCGGCCGAGCAGGATTACACGACCGATCACCCCGAGCTCGACGTGTTGCCGGTATGGCCGCAGGAGACGATCGCGGTGCTGGTCACGACCGATCCCGCGCCGCACGCGATTCCCGTGTCGTGGCCGGTGCGCGCCGGCGACCGGCGGATCCTCATCAGCCTCAAGTCCGATCGCGGCTCGCTGGCCCGGCTGCGGGCCCAGCCGGAGGTGGCCCTGCTCATCCTGGGCGGCGGCAATGTCGCGCTGTGCGCGCGCGGACGGGCGAAGGTGATCGCCGAGCAGATGCCGTCGGCGGCGGACTACACCGCCGTGCAGCTCGACGTGGACGTCATCGACGACCATCGGCAGTCGGCCTTCGCGGTGGACCGCGGCATCCAGCGCACCGTGCTCGACGAGTCCGAGCTCCGCGCGCTGGAGGGCCGGGTCGAAACCCTGCGGACCTGGGCAGAGAAAGGAAACTGATATGACTGTCACGCTCGCCAAGGGCGGCAATGTCTCGCTGTCGAAGCAGACCGACAATCTCACCAAGGTGGCGGTGGGTCTGGGCTGGGACGTGCGGACCACGACCGGCGCCGACCACGACCTCGACGCCAGCGCGCTGGCGACCGGCGCCAACCTGAAGGTGCTCTCCGACCAGCACTTCGTCTTCTACAACAACCTGCGCTCGCCGGAAGGCACCATCGAGCACACCGGTGACAACCTGACCGGCGCCGGCGACGGCGACGACGAGGTGATCAACGTCGACCTGGCCGCCACCCCGCCGACGATCACCAACATCTTCTTCCCGGTGTCGATCCACGACGCCCAGGCCCGCGGCCAGTCCTTCGGCCAGATCCGCAACGCCTACATCCGCGTCACCGACGCCAACACCGGCGTCGAACTGGCCCGCTACGACCTCTCCGAGGACGCCTCCACCGAGACCGCCATGGTCTTCGGCGAGCTGTACCGCCACAACAACGAGTGGAAGTTCCGCGCCATCGGCCAGGGCTATGCCTCCGGCTTGGCGGGCATCGCCCGCGACTACGGCGTCAATATCTGAGCTGTGTTCTTGGAGCGCTGGCGCGCTCGAGGTCGCGGCCCCTCCTGTCCCGGCCCTGAACGGGCCTTTGCTGCTCGCTACTGGCCCAAGGAACATCGCGATTACGCGGGGGCGGCGGCGCCGCCCCCCGGCGCCGCGGGGCC
>NZ_JBHXMY010000664.1:0-3012 GCF_042720195.1 Nocardia sp. NPDC058497
GCGTACCGGGCCCATCCGGCTCGGCGGCCAGATCTTGAACACCGTCTTGCCGCGCACATTGTCCACCGGCACGGTGCCCTGCAGATCGTCGCTGACGTGGGCGCGGGAATCGGCCGACTCGTTGCGATTGTCGCCCATCACCCACAGGCTGCCCTCGGGCACCTTCACCGGACCGAACACCCGGCCCGCCGGGTAGACGGCGTTGGGGCGGTCGGTGAACCAGGGGTAGTCCTTCTTGATGTACGGCTCGTCGAGCGGTTTGCCGTCGACCATCACCCGGCCCTGCGGATCACAGCACTGCACGGTCTGCCCGCCGACGGCGATGACACGCTTGACGAGATCGTTCTCGTCCGGCGGGACCAGGCCGAAGTAGGACAGGAAGTTCTGCACGCCGCGCACGACGGTGTTGTCGGAACGGATCGACTTGTAGTGCCCGTTCCACGACGGCGGGCCGACGAAGACCACGACATCGCCGGGGCCGGGCTCGGAGCCGTAATAGCTGATCTTCTCGACATAGATGCGGTCGCCGATCAGCAGCGTGTTCTCCATCGACTGCGACGGGATCACATAGGGCCGTCCGACGAAAGTGACCATCAGCGCGGCGATGACCGCCGCGATCACGATCAGTAACGGCAGCTCCTGCCAGAACGGGCGCTGATTCTTCTCGCTGCGCTGCCTCTTGCGCCGTCCACCTTCGTCGCCCGAATCGGACACCGACACCGACCCACTTTCGTCTGCCACGCCGAACAGAGTAGCCCGGCGCCCCGACCGAAGTCGGAGCGCCGGGCTAGGAGGAAATTTCTGTGCTGCGAACAGCTGCCGCAAGATCAGCGCTTTTCCTTGATCTTGGCGGCCTTGCCGCGCAGATCGCGCAGGTAGTACAGCTTGGCGCGACGCACATCACCGCGGGTCACGACATCGATGTGGTCGATGTTGGGGCTGTGCACGGGGAAGGTGCGCTCGACACCGACACCGAAGGACACCTTGCGGACCGTGAAGGTCTCGCCGATGCCGCCGCCCTGACGCCGGATCACGACGCCCTTGAAGACCTGGATGCGCTCCTTCGAGCCTTCGATGACCTTCACGTGCACGTTCAGGGTGTCGCCCGGACGGAAGTCGGGGACATCGCTACGCAGCGACTTCTCGTCGACGAAATCAAGGGTGTTCATTTTCCACCTTTTCGGATTCTTTGCGCGAACAGAGGAACCTGGCGGCACTCGCGCGCTCGACCGGTTCATGCTCAGAACAGGAGTGCTCTCGGACATGACTCGTCCAAGGCAACCGGTTTATTGTGCCAGACCCGACAGCCCGGACTGAAATCGGGCGGCCGTGCTCACTCGCCCGTCGAAGTGTCGGCCGTGGCGTCGGCCCGGCGGCGCGGCAGCAGATGCGGGTGCGGTGGCGGCGCGGGCGGCGCCGCGACGACCGTGCGTTGCAGCTCGGCCTCGGCCGCGGTGCGGGCGTGTTCGACATCGGGTTTCCCCGCGATGAGGTCCTGGATGAAGATCTTCGCGCGCACGACCGGGCGTCGGTACCGCCGCTCCCTGGCGATCGCCCTGCCCATCGTCCTCGGCCGGTTGCCGTAGCGCCAGCGGGCCCAGGGCGCGCCAGGGCGGCTGAGCCGGACGGCGCCGATCAGCAGCAGCGGGGGGAAGAACATGCCGAACAGCCCGGTCCAGATCTTGCCCTTGGCGATCACCGCCCCGGCCAGCAGCAGGTTCAGCACGAGGGTGGCGAGCAGGACGATGTGGACCCCGATCCCGCGCGACTGCCGGAAGTCGTCGAAGTCGAGAAACGTCGCCGGTTGCACGCCGAGCAGCAGCAGGCCGGTGACGGCGAGGGCGACGAAGACCGCGTCCACCGAGGTGCGGCCCTGTTCCTCCCAGTAGACGTCACGCAGATAGAAGATCAGGGCGAACTCGTCGAGGACCAGCGCGGCGCCGATCCCGAACAGGGCGGCCAGCACACTCGAGGTGACCTGGGTGGAGTCCTCGGCGGTCGCGATCAGCCCGATGCCGGTGAGCAGCACCGTGATGACGCCGAACACCATGTGGTGGATGTGGGTGCTACCGGCCTTGATATTGCCGGGCCACCACCGCACCTGGGCCCTGATCAGCCGCACGCTGATCCGGATGACCACGAAACCGAGGATGAACCCCAGCAGGAAGCACAACAGGGGCAGGCGGCCGCGCGCGATCACTTCGTCTTCGAGCCACCGCTGCATGCCGCCCGCCCTGTCGTCGAGTTACTTGCCGAATCCCGCCCGGCGCAACGCGTCGGCCATCGATCCGCTTGGCTCGGACGCCGGCTTGCGCTGGTTGCCACCACGCCCCTGAGCTTGGCTGCGACCCTGCGCCTGGCCACGTTCCGCACCCTGGCCACGACCGCCCTGCGGACGACCCTGACCCCGGCCCTGGCCGCGCGGTGCGCCGCCACCACGATTGTCCCCCTGCGCGGGCTTGCCCGGCTCGTCATCCAGGCGCAAGCTCAAACCGATCCGCTGCCGGGCGACGTCGACCTCGAGGACCTTGACCTTCACCACGTCACCGGACTTGACCACTTCGCGCGGGTCCTTGACGAAGCTGTGCGACATGGCCGAGACGTGCACGAGGCCGTCCTGGTGCACGCCGACATCGACGAACGCGCCGAACGCGGCCACATTGGTGACGACGCCTTCGAGCACCATGCCCGGCTCCAGGTCGGCGACCTTCTCCACGCCCGCGGCGAATTCGGCGGTCTTGAACTCCGGACGCGGGTCGCGGCCCGGCTTCTCGAGTTCGGCGATGATGTCGCTGACGGTGGGCACACCGAATTTCTCATCGGTGAAGTCGGCGGGCCGCAGTGCGCGCAGCGTGCCGGTGTTGCCGATGACCTCGGCCATCGGGCGGCCGGTGTGCTCGAGGATGCGGCGCACGACCGGGTAGGCCTCGGGGTGCACGGCGGAGGTGTCGAGTGGGTCGTCGCCGCCGCGGATGCGCAGGAAGCCCGCGCACTGCTCGAACGCCTTGGGGC
>NZ_JBHXMY010000665.1:0-3010 GCF_042720195.1 Nocardia sp. NPDC058497
CCCCGCCCGAGCGGGCGCCCGCCCGCCCCCCCCTCGCCCCGCCGCCCGCCCGCGGGCCCGAGGCCCAGGGGGGCGTCGCCGACGGCGTAGACGTCGGGGTGCGAGACCGAGCGCATGGTGGCGTCGACGACGATCCGGCCGGTGTCCGACACCGTCAGCGTGGTGGCCGCGGCGATGGGGTGCACCGTGAAGCCCGCGGTCCACACGGTCAGTGCGGACGGAATCTCCGTGGTGCCCGCGACCACGGCGGTCGCGGTGACGCGGGTGATGTCGGCGTGATCGTGCACCGTGATGCCGAGCCGGTCGATCGCCTTCGTCAGGTGCTGTCGCGCCTTCTCGCTCAGCCAGGCGCCGACACCGCCGCGGGCCGCGATCGACACGGCGAGATCCGGGCGGGCCTCGGCGATCTCGGTGGCGGCTTCGATGCCGGTCAGGCCACCGCCGACGACAACGACCGGCGCGCCGGCGGACAGTTCGCCCAGCCGGGCCCGCAGACGCAGCGCCGCCTGCTTTCCGGCGAGGCCGTGGGCGTGCTCGGCGACGCCGGGGACGCCCTGGTCGGCGCCGGTGCTGCCCAGCGCGTAGACGAGGGTGTCGTAGGCGATGGTCTCGCCGTCGGCGAGGGTGACCTGCTTGCGCTCGGCGTCGACCGCGGTGACCCGGTCGATCACGACCCGCACGCCGGTGCCCGCGTAGACCTCGCGCAGCGGGCGCTCGCGCAGCTGCTGGCCGGTCGCGAGCTGATGCATCCGCACCCGTTCGACGAAGTCGGGGTCGGCGTTGACGAGGGTGATCGCGACGTCGTCGCGATGCAGCCGCTTCGCGAGACGCCCGGCGGCGATGGCTCCGGCGTACCCGGCTCCGAGGACGACAATGCGGTGCTTCATGGCTCGCTCCTATCGGGATGGACTCCCCTCCTGAACCGGACAGGCGCGCGAACCCTGACACCACCCAGCTGTGATGTGGGTCACCATGCGAAATCGAGCGGGGCATGTGGCCCCTCGGCCGTCCACTGCCGGGTGATGCGAGCCAGCTTCTCCGGGTTGACTTGGAGCTGGACACCCGCGATCCCCTCGGGCGTGACGTCGAGGCCGACGACGGCGATGACCTGGTCGCCGACCAGCGCCAGCGCGCCGGGACCGCCGTTGACCACGCAGGCGTAGAACACCGGAGTGCCGCCGACGTAGGCCCGCTTGGCCGGGGTCGGGTGGAACACGTGGCTGAGGTAGCGGGCGATGGCGAACGCGCCGAGAATCGGGGTCTTGCGGGCCGGGATCCGGCCGCCACCGTCGGCCACGCCGACCGCGTCGTCGACGAGCAGCCGGACCAGCGGATCGGTGTCACCGCTGAGCACCGCCGCGAGGAATTCCTCGACGATCCGCTGCGCCGCGGCCGCGTCGACGGTGACGCGGGACTGCCCGCCGACGTGCTGCTTCGCCCGCCGGTAGATCTGCTGACAGTTCGACTCGCCGATATCGAGGATCTCCGCGATCTCGCGATGCTGATAACCGAACGCCTCGCGCAACACGTACACCACGCGCTCGTTGGGTGAGAGCCGTTCCATCACGGCGAGCATCGCGAGCGACACGGATTCGCGCTGCTCGACCGTGTCGGCCGGGCCGAGCATGCGGTCACCGGCCAGGACGGGCTCCGGAAGCCACTGTCCCACGTAGGTTTCCCGCCGCGCCCTGGCCGAGGTGAGCTGATTGAGGCAGATGTTGGTGAGCACCTTCGTCAGCCACGCCACCGGCGTCTCGATCCGTTCCCGGTCGGCCGCGTGCCAGCGCAGGTAGGTGTCCTGCACCGCGTCCTCGGCGTCACCGGCCGAGCCGAGCAGCCGGTAGGCGATCGCCTCCAGACGGCCACGGGAAGCCTCGAACACATCGGCCTGGTCGGTACTGAGCGTCATCCCCCTATGGTCGGCTATTCGGGCGTGGTGCTGCCACCGAACCCGTCAGCTACTACAACAGCAGGCCGAGCGCAGCGGAACGCCGAGTTTCGTGGCGTGAGCGATGACACAGACCATCGATTGGGTTTCGGTCCGTGGCACGCCTCATGAAGACGGATAAGCCCAGGTCATCTAGCCTTGAGAGGTGCCGAAGACTCATACCGGCACACTCTGACGCAACGGAGCGATCCCAGAGAAGAAAGCGACTGCCGATGATCCTGGCGGCTCAGCTCAGCGATACCCACTTCGACCTCACCCCGCGCAACATCGAACGCGTGGAACGAGTGATGGCCTATCTGGCCGACCTGCCCCGCAGGCCCGATGTCATCCTCGTGACCGGTGACATCACCGATTCCGGCAAGCCGGAACAGTACGCCGAAGCCCGCCTGGCCCTGCAGGCCGACATCCCCGTCTACCTGCTGCCTGGCAACCACGACGACCGCGCCGCTTTCCGCACCGATCTCCTCGGCGAACCCGCCTCGACCGCTCCGATCAACAGCGTCCACCGCGTCGGACCACTCACCGTGATCATGCTCGACTCCAGCATCCCCGGCGAACCAAGCGGCCTGCTGTCCGAGGAGACCTACGACTGGCTGCGCGCGACGCTGGCCGCCGCGCCGCCCGAAGGCCCGATTCTGCTGGCCCTGCATCACCCGCCGAAGCCCGTCGCCAGCCCGGTCGTCGACGTCATCGCCCTGGCCGACCCCAGTCGCCTCGCCGCCGTCGTCGCGGGCGACCCCCGCATCCTCGGCATCATCACCGGCCACGCCCACTCCCCCATCGCGACGATATTCGCGGGAAAACCCATGATCTGCTGCCCCAGCACCGCCTCCGTCCTCGGCGGCGCCTGGGAGGTGACCCTGCCGCACAAGGTCATGGACTACGCCCCCGATCCCGCGATCGCCCTGCACGTCATCGATGAAACCCACACCCTGACAACCCATTTCCGCACCGTCGCGATGGGCGGCTGGCTGGCCACGCCCCCGGCCTGACCTGGCAGAACACTGAGCCGGATCGTCCCGCACTCCCAGCCCCGCACGCCCCGACCTCGAGGAGGGGCAG
>NZ_JBHXMY010000666.1:0-3009 GCF_042720195.1 Nocardia sp. NPDC058497
CGTCCTCGGCCACGAACGGCACATCCACCACATTGGTCTGACCGTTGACGGTGAAGTTGGCCTTCGCGTTGACGCTCTCACCGAACGAGGTCACCTCGATGACCTGCACCTGGACATTGGCGTCCTTGGCAGCCTGTGCCAGCCGGTTCGGCAGCTCGGGGTCGGCCGAACCGCCCTGCACGAAGTCCAGCTTCTCCTCGTTCGGGATCGAGGGATCCAGCGCGGTGTTCAGCTGCGCATTGAGCTCCTCGACGGTCGGCACCGGGGGCAGTTCCGCGGCGGCCGTTGCCGTGGCCTTGACGCTGGTGGTGGTCTTGGCGGCGGGCTTGTCACCCTTGTCGTCGCTGCACGCGCTCAGCCCGAGGGCGGCGACCACGGCCAGTCCGGCGATCGCGACACGTCCGGTCGTACGAAGCTTCAACTGCTCGTCCTTTGCGTTCGAGGTGGGAGTTCATTCGCGGAGCCGAGGCTACTACTCAATCGAGGCTTTCGAGCGGGTCGGCCCGTGTCAGGCGCTCGTCGTCGGCTGGAAACGTACGCGCCGGGCCCGGGCCTGTCGAACTCGTCTCGAAGCGGACGGTCACCACCCCGTAGCCCGCGCCCTGGACCCAGCCGTGCCCGAATTCGGGGTGGCTCACGTCCATGCCCGGAAACCATTGTCCGGCAGGAAGATGGTGTTCTTCCGGGGGTGGTGTGGTGTCTTCGACCGCCTCTGCCGCCAGGTCCTCCGGCACCGCCTGGTCGAGTTCGGGGAACAGCGATTCCTGACGCACCAGCGACAAACCGCCGTAGCCGACGCCGACCAGCCGGATCGGACCGAGTTCGGTCGGGTCGATCGCGGATCGTTGCGCGGCCGCGGCCAGGGTGGCGAGGTCGGCGGTGGCGTAGGGCAGGGTGAACGACCTGGTCACGATGCTCATGTCGGACTTCTTGAGTTTGAGCACCACGGTGCGAGCCGCGCGGCCGTCGTGTTCGAGCCTGCGGTGCGCCGATGCCGCCATGGCGGTGATGGCGGTGCGCAGGTCGGGCAGGGTGACGATGTCGCGTTCGTAGGTGTTCTCGGCGCTGATCTGCTTGGCCTCGGCGCGTTCGGTGACCGGGCGGTCGTCGATGCCGCGGGCGAGCCGGTGCAGCGCGGCGCCCATGCTGCCGCCCAGGATCGAGGCGGCCTCGGATTCCGGCAGTGCCGCGAACGCGCCGACGGTTTCGATGCCGAGGCTGCGCAGCCTGCTCTCGGCGACGGGGCCGATCCCCCACAGCTTGCGGACCGGCAGTCCGGCCAGCAGGCCGCCCTGTTCGGCGGGCGAGATCACCCGCATGCCGTCGGGTTTGGCCAGGCCGGAGCCGATCTTGGCGAGCTGTTTACCGGTGCCCGCGCCGATCGAGGCGGTGAGTCCGGTGCGCGCGTCGACCAGTTCGCGCAGCATCGCGCAGTAGTCCTCGACCTGCGCCACGCTCGCACCGGCCAGCTCGGCGGGTTCGGCGAACGCCTCGTCGAACGACAGCGTCTCCAGCACCGGGATGCGGCTGCGGAGGGTGTCGAACACCTGGGCGCTGAGCACCGAATAGACGGCGCCACGCGGCGGCACCACCACGGCCGACACGCCGATCAAGCGCCGGGCCTGATGCATCGGCATGGCCGAGCGCGCGCCGTAGACCCTGGCCTCGTAGCTGGCGCCGGCGACGACACCGCGCTGACCCGCGCCGCCGACCAGAACGGGCCTGCCACGCAGGGTCGGCCGGGTCAACTGCTCGGCCGAGGCGAAGAACGCGTCCATATCGATATGCAGCACCCAGCGGCGGGCGGTGACCGCCGCATCGGCCCTGGCCGGGACGCCGGCGGTGTTGGCGTCGGTGCTCACGCCCGCAATCTACGCGGGGCCGCCGACAGAATCGGCAGCCAGTTGACAGCCATGGCACAGCGATCACCCAGCCCGGTATGTGATGATCGGAGGATGAAGATCCGCAAGGCTGTCATTCCGGCTGCGGGAATCGGCTCCCGGCTGCTCCCGCTGACCAAGGCGACGCCGAAGGAGATGCTGCCGGTCGGCGACAAACCGGTCATCGAGCACACCGTGCGCGAGCTGGTCTCCTCCGGGATCACCGACATCACCATCGTCGTGAGCAGCGGCAAGTCGCTGATCCAGGATCACTTCCGCCCGAACCCGGCACTGGTCGCGCAGCTGCGCGCCGACGGCAAGTCCGCCTACGCCGACGCGGTGGAGGAGGTCGGTGAGCTCTCGCGCGCCGGTCACATCACCTATCTCGACCAGCACGGTCCGTACGGCAACGGCACGCCCGTGCTCAATGCCGCCCGGAACCTGGGCGACGAGCCGATGCTGGTGCTGTGGCCCGACGACGTGTTCGTCGCCACGGTGCCGCGCGCCCAGCAGCTCATCACCGCCTACGAGTCCACCGGCTGCCCCGTGCTCGCGCTGATGCCGATGGCGCCGGGCGAGTCGCAGCGCTACGGCGTGCCCGTGGTGCGCGAGGACCTCGACGACGGTCTGCTGCGCATCTCCGGCCTGATGGAGAAGCCCAAGCCCGAGGACGCGCCGTCGGCCTACGCGGCCATCGGCGGGTACGTGGTGACGCCGGGCATCATCGACGAGCTGCAGGCGCAGACCGACAACTGGTACACCCACCAGACCGGCGAGGTGTACCTGACCGACGCGATCAACAACTACGCCGCCAACCACGCGGTGTACGGGCAGGTCATCCAGGGCCGCTGGTACGACACCGGCAACCCGGCCGACTATCTGGTCGCGCAGTTCGCCTCGGCGCTGGCTCATCCCGAGTACGGGCCGCTGCTGCGCCAGCTGGTCGACTAGACAGCTGGTCGGCTATCGGGCGGCATCGCCTGACCGACCCGCTGATCCGGTGGCGGCGGGGGGGGGCGGCGAGGGCGCCGCCCCGGCCCGTACTGAGGGCAATGAGGAAGCTACAGAACAGCTAATCTCATTCTCGAATGCAATATAACGAGCCCCACACCCTGTCGAAAAGGAGTTG
>NZ_JBHXMY010000667.1:0-3004 GCF_042720195.1 Nocardia sp. NPDC058497
GGCCTACACCTACCCGCGTCCCTGGTGTTCGAATACCCGACACCACAGGCTTTGGCGAAGTATCTGGCCGATGAGTTCGCGGGCACCAGCCGGGATGTCGAGGTTACTGCCGGCAGGGCTGTCGACGACGAGCCGATCGCCCTGGTCGGAATGGCCTGCCGCTACCCGGGCGGTGTCGCCTCGCCCGACGACCTGTGGAACCTGGTCACCTCGGGCGTCGACACCACTGGTGAGTTGCCGACGGATCGTGGCTGGGACATCGACGGTATCTACGATCCCGAGCCCGGCAAGGCGGGCAAGACCTACACCCGTCGCGGTGGATTCCTGTACTCCGCAGCCGATTTCGACGCGGACTTCTTCGGGATCAGCCCCAACGAAGCCACGATGATGGATCCGCAGCAGCGGCAACTACTGGAAACGACGTGGGAGGCGTTGGAGCGGGCCGGCGTGGATCCTGTGGTGTTGCGTGGCAGTTCGACCGGGGTGTTCACCGGTGTGATGTACCACGACTACGCCCAGGGGAATGGGGGCAACGCTACCGGCAGCTTGGTGTCGGGTCGGATCGCTTACACGCTGGGGTTGGAGGGCCCGGCGGTGTCGGTGGATACCGCGTGTTCGTCGTCGCTGGTGGCGATGCATTTGGCCGCGCAGTCGTTGCGGTCGGGTGAGTGTGATTTGGCGTTGGCCGGTGGTGTGGCGGTGATGGCTACGCCGGAGACGCTGGTGGAGTTCTCTCGCCAGCGGGGGTTGTCGCCGGACGGTCGGTGTAAGTCCTTCTCCGATACGGCCGATGGCGTTGCCTGGTCCGAGGGCGTTGGCGTGTTGGTGTTGGAGCGGTTGTCCGATGCGCAGCGCCATGGTCATCAGGTGCTTGCGGTGATCGCGGGTTCGGCGGTGAATCAGGATGGCGCGTCGAATGGTTTGACCGCTCCGAATGGTCCGTCGCAGCGGCGCGTGATCCGGCAAGCCCTTGCCAATGCCGGGGTCTCGCCGCTCGAGGTGGATGCGGTGGAAGCCCACGGTACGGGTACGACTTTGGGCGATCCGATCGAGGCGCAAGCGTTGCTGGCCACCTATGGGCAGGACCGTGCTGCGGACCGTCCGTTGTGGTTGGGGTCGTTGAAGTCCAACATCGGTCATTCCCAGGCCGCCGCCGGTGTAGGTGGTGTGATCAAAATGGTCATGGCGATGCGGCACGGCGTGCTGCCCCAAACCTTGCACGTCGATCAGCCCAGCACCAAGGTCGATTGGACCGAGGGGCATGTGCGGTTGTTGACCGAGGCGGTCGAGTGGCCGGTGGCGGATCGGCCGCGTCGTGCTGGCGTGTCCTCGTTCGGTATCAGCGGCACCAACGCTCACGTCATCCTGGAACAGGCCCCGGTGGTGGAGCCCGCCTCGGCGCAGGGTGCGCGGACCGTCCCAGTTGTGCTGCCGTGGGTGGTTTCGGCACGCAGCAGCGACGCTCTTGCCGCTCAGGCTGGTCGTTTGACATCGCATGTGGGCGAACACGATCCGATCGACATCGGTTTCTCGCTGGCGTCGGCTCGCAGTGTGTTCGAGCATCGCGGAGTCGTCGTGGCCGAGGGCCGTGACGATCTGCTGGCGGGTGTGCGGGCGTTGTCTGGGGGAGCGCGGTCGCCCCATGTGGTGTCCGGTCGTGCGGTGCCAGGCGCGACGGGTCTGGTGTTTTCCGGTCAGGGTGCGCAGTGGGCGGGAATGGCCGCCGAGCTGTGTGGTGCGTATCCGGTGTTCGCCGAGCATTTCGATGCGATCGTCGCGGAGCTGGAACAGCTTCTGGGACAGCCAGTTTCGCTGAGTGCGGCGGTCGCGTCCGAGGATCTGGTGGATCGGACGGTGTTCGCGCAGGCGGGTTTGTTCGCGTTCGAGGTGGCGTTGTTCCGGCTGCTGGAGTCGTGGGGTGTGCGGCCCGACGTGGTGGCCGGTCACTCGATCGGAGAGGTCGCCGCGGCGCATGTGGCGGGTGTGCTGTCGCTGGCGGATGCGTGTGTGCTGGTGGCGGCGCGTGGCCGGTTGATGCAGGCGCTGCCCGCCGACGGGGCGATGGTCGCGGTCGGTGCGCCGGAAGCCGAGGTGGCGGCGTTGCTGGACGGTGCGCGGGTGTCGATCGCGGCGGTCAATGGTCCGGCTTCGGTGGTGTTGTCCGGTGTCGAAGACGATGTCGTCGCTGTCGCCGATCGGTGTGCCGGGCGTGGGTGGCGGACGCATCGGCTGCGGGTCTCGCACGCTTTCCATTCGGCGCTGATGGAGCCGATGCTTGCCGAATTCGCCTCGGCGATCGCGGGTTTGGTGTTCGCGCGGCCGAGCCTTCCGTTGGTGTCGACGGTGACCGGTGCGCGGGTCGGCGATGAGATGTCGGATCCGTCGTATTGGGTGGGGCAGGTCCGGGAGACGGTGCGCTTCGCCGATGCGGTCACCGCGATGGCGGATATGGGCGTGGGCAGGTTCGCCGAGGTCGGGCCCGATGCGGTGCTGACCCCGATGATCGCCCAGACACTCGACGACGGGCAGGTAGGTGCGGCTGCTACGGCCGCGGTGGTGTCGCTGGCGCGTCGCAACCGTGCCGATCGGTCCACGGTGCTGGGTGGCGTGGCAGCGCTGTTCGTCTCCGGTGCCGAGGTGGATTGGGCTGGTTTCTACGCTGATTCCGGGGCCCAGCGAATCGACTTGCCTACCTACGCCTTCCAGCACGAGCGTTTCTGGATCGATACCAGGCAGATGTTGGCCCGGTCGTGGCTGGCAGCCGAGCTGAGTGGGGTCAGCTCTGCCGGGCTGGACGCGGTGGATCATCCATTGCTGGGTGCGGTTGTGCCGCATCCGGATTCGGGTGCGGTGAGCTTCACCGGCCGGTGGTCGCTCGACTCCGTCGAATGGCTGGCCGACCACAGCGTGCTCGGTACCGTGCTGCTGCCGGGAACCGGACTTGTGGAGCTGGCCAGTCACGTCGGCGGCATGTTGGGCTGCGGTGTGGTGGACGAGCTGGTTC
>NZ_JBHXMY010000668.1:0-3003 GCF_042720195.1 Nocardia sp. NPDC058497
ACAGCCGCCACACGCGGCCGGTTCGTGGACCACGATCTCGTCGGGATCAGCGACCATCGCCAGGGTCGACCCTCGTGCCCGGCCTGGCCGCCCGGCTTACGTCCGGACCTGCGGCGCAACGACTTCGGCGCGGGTTTCACGAACGGCGAGTCCGACGACGGCAGTTTCGACGAGTCCTGTGAGTTCATCCTCAGCCGCCGCTTCAACTCGACGACCTCGGCTTCCAACGCCGTGATCTGGGTGTCTTTCCCAGCGATCACGACCCGGTGCTCGGCCTCGATCGTGTCGAGCCGGGCACTGAGCCGGATCAGCTGCGCGGCCAGTTCCTCAGGCGTCGGCAGCGGGTCATCGGGCACCGCAACAGGATTCACTACCGAAGCGGTGTTGTCACGCCGACGCGGTGACCAGCAACGATCCACCGACCTGACCAGTTGCCCGGATTTTACAATGACCGAACCCAGCCGTTGCGCTCCAGCTTCGAGATTCCTTTACGGACATGACTCTCGCCAGATCCTCCTTCAAACCATACTGACCAGTATTGCCCTAGTTGCAAAGTTAGTGTGCCATTCATACGTGAGATTCGAACCCCGATGGGTGGTTCCAGGAATACGTCCTGAGGGCCGTACCCCCAGAGCTCCTCCCCGACAGAAGTAACTTTCAACGACACCTTCGCAACATTGCGATTAACAGTCACCTCCGAGGGCCCTGCCGTCATTCTTGGGATGACAGCCATAGACGACCGCACCTCCATCACATACCATCCCAGCGAGTACCCATCGATATTCACACATTCTGAATCAACCGAGTCTATACACGTGTCCACTACTTCGCGCCGCAGTTCTCCATCTACGAATGTTACTTTCGGTGAGTACGAAGGGTTTCTGGTTAGCCCGGGTAGAGACGCGGAGGTAACAAACATTCCCGTCGGCGGGTGGGCATCCTCTACGGATAATGGGTATTCAAACTCGTCCCAGTAGGAATAGAGAATCTCAAACGAAAGAGGGCGACAATACTCGCCGAGAGCATCATAGAGAGCATCGAGAGCGATGCGGCGAGCAGCCGAGTTCGATTCCTCCACCCCTTCTTCGAGCACCCGCGACATGATGATCTCTCGTCCGGGATATTCCACAAGATCGATAATAGGCTCATTCGAACTAATCGACATTCGTCACCCTCATCCACTTAGAATTGATGTTGACAATCTCGGTCAGCACAAGTCCCGTCTGGGAGTCAACAACCGTAATTCGATCAAGGTATCCGGCGTTTTCAGGCTTCGGAGGCTTGGCGTTTAGATTATCAAGCAGCTCTGAGAATATATTCTTAGTCCTGATCACCTCTCCCGTCGGACGCTTGAAAACAATGTTCCCATCGGGGCTGAACTCCGTTATCTGCCCCTTCCTGTTCCAGGTGACTTCACCAACGCGGGCATATATTACCACCTCAAGAGGGCGACTCATCGGATCGCGAAGGACATCGCGCTTTTGTGCTTTATCGGATCCGTGCCTGATTCCGTCTGTCAGATCTGCAGCGCCCCGTATTTCTTTTTGAACCGTAGTCACTTCGACTCGAATAGGACGCGCACCGGACGCAGGGAAGAGTAGGAGGTCGAATTCGGCGACGGGATTTATCGGAACTCTACCATCCGGACCAAGTTCAAGGGCGGTTCGGATTCTCATTGTCGGATCCTGGTCCAGGATTCTTGCGACTTCCCTGAGCTCGTTCAGTGCCTGCGCAAATTCTGGGTCAGCCTTTTGTGAGTGCATGTGGAGCCAACCATCTAGATCAGTGACCTTACCGAGGTGCCGGCCGAGGACTGATTCAGCCGCAGCCCGTCGCGCACCGGCATTCGAGGCAGTGTGCCCGTCCGAATCTCCCTTGGAATTGGAACCTCCCGCCGGCCCACTTTCTGATGCGAATATGTCCGGCCGCCTGGGTTCGCTGGCGGGAACGCCGCGAAACCCCTCCGCAGGTACAGCCTGGGGTGCAAGGCGATCGACCCAGTTTGTTATGACCTCGCCCAATAGATCGAGAGTTTTGACCGGTTGATTGCCCCAGTCGTGTATTCGATCTACCTGCTCACGTCCGTATCTGGCTGCCCTGGATGCAAATCCACTCGCCATCGCCAGTGCCGACTTCGAGTGTACGCTCATATAGTTGGTTGGCCGCCCGCGGAAGCCGGAGGAAATCTCGAGTAGTCCAGTAGCCCCGAGCCTTGTACGCGGTCGGATACCTACGCTTCTGAAGAGGATCAACCCGCCAACCGTAGCGGCACCGAATTCGAAAACAGAACCGACTGTGTCGTCTTTCCACTGCTTGAGCGGAATTCCGGTGAGGTCTTTGACCAGCTCATCTTCGCGGTCGGGCGGCTGGTAGGTTGTGGATCCGCGAACGAAGTCTGATCCGCGTAGCGCATCGTAGCCCGTCATTGCCGCGTATTTGGGGAGCGCGAGGTAGAACATGGCAGCACCCTTGGCGAGGCCGACCGCTGCCGTTCCCGCGTTTGCGAACCTGTTCGGGGCGTCGTAGGTTACGTGGAATGTTCCGTATTGGTCGACCCGGACTGACGACATACCTCGAACGCCGTCCTGCATCATATGAAATGGGGCACCAACGGTATCGTAAATAACAGATCCGAGGCCGGATAGTCCGCGCTTCGTCCCATCCCATGCACGCACATCCCAAGGTTGCACAGGTGCGGGAATTTCGTTCTTCCAGACTTCTTTCCCACTCGCATCGAAATGAACGGTTATCCTGCCCGATTGCACTGTCTGTGAACCATTGGGGAAAATTGTGTCCAGACGGGGCCGACCGTCTTTGTCGAGGGAGAAATCGGTGATCACACCGAGGTGGTTCATGCGGTATGTATGGCCGTTTTGAACCCGGAACCAAGACTGGTTTCCGTCCTTGTCCGGCTCCCCTTCCCAATGGTTGCCGAGTTCATCGATCATCCACCCGGAACGGTTCGCGAACATCTGGCCGGTGAATTTGGACTCGAGTTGACCC